>DAOUZW010000051.1 GCA_030671315.1 Candidatus Bathyarchaeota archaeon | reverse complement strand
AAATCACTATCTGAACTTGATGTTATTCGAAGGGTAACAGTGAAACTACTCTGAAATGTTGGCGCACACTAAACAATTTAAATCAAAAAATAAAACACAATAAGATATCTGATATGTGAAAATCAGAATCGAAAATAAATGGACGGGTAAAAGGCATATTGTTTAAAGCGACACCTATGAAGAGGCTGTATGCAGCAGTTCCATTAACCTTTGAAGATAACTTATTAAAAATTCTTGGAAAATTAGGAACTGTCCAACTAGTCAGCGACTATACAATCAAAGGATTCAAAAAAGTTGATAATGTTGAGAAATCCGAAAAATATGTAAAACTACAACAAAGGATAGGTTCGGTTCTATCTTCGCTACCACCAGAGGAGAAGATAAAAAAGAGTTTCTTTAATCGCTTCAAGAGCAGCTTCTCTAAACGTTCTACTGACATGCCGTCAGATTTCCCTGCCCTTGAAAATATTGAAGCCTACGTCGTGGATTATGAGACAAGACTTGACAAAGAGCTTAACAGTCTAGAATCTCTTCAAGGTGACCTAGATGGATTGAAGAGTTTAGCCGATAAACTTGTCATCCTTAAAAAACACAATCTAAGAATAGATCAAATCGATGATTTCAAACACATATTCGTCAAGGTGGGTTTGATTCATAGAGAGCTGACTCCTAGACTCAGCAGATATACGGAGGGTACAAGTGTCAATTTTACTTCTTTTACTGAAACGCGAAAAGAAGACTTTGTTATTATCACTGGGTTGAATGATGACAAATCACATATCGAAAGTGCGCTACCACTGCTCAACTTCAATGAAATGACTTTCCCAGATGGGATAAATCCTGACTCCAAAACAGCTCTTCAAGATGTCGAATCAAACATTAAAGAGAAAAAAAATGAGGTCTATAACCTTGAAAATTCAATAAGAGAGATTGGAAAGAAATTCTGGGAAGAGTCAAAGAAATATGAGCCCGTAGTGCGTGGAACTATAAAATTTGAAGAGGCAAGATCAAATCTCAGTCGAACAAGCAGAATGAGTCTGGCGCATGGTTGGGTTCCAGAAGATAAGGCAGAGGAAGTATCTAATGCGGTAATTGAGGCAACTTCCGGTGCAGCTTATGTGAAGCTTGAGGATCCTAGCTCACATGAAAAACCTCCAGTCAAGATGCAAAATAAAGGTTTGCTTCGTTCATTTGGAATGCTTACAAGATTGAGAGGAACACCAGATTACAAAGAAGTGGATCCAACATCTATAATCACTGTTCTCTTCTCAGTTATGTTTGGTTTTATGTTTGGTGATGTTGGTGGCGGACTTGTCTTCGTCATTATAAGCTTAATGCTGCGAAATCTACAACGGGAACTTCTGAATATACCGGTTAGAGCTGTAAACAAGCTAGGCAATATCATCCTGGCATGTGGCATATCATCGATAATTTTTGGATTTCTTTATGGAGAATTCTTTCTTTTACCAGTATTCCCGCCTCTTCTTTTTAGTCCTTTCCATCATCAAACTGCAATAATAATTGTCGCATTGATTTTTGGAGTAATCCAGATCGGCTTTGGCTTAATCTTGAAGATAGTAAATACAATTAGAGAGGGAGACAAACATAAAACAATATTCTCAATAATAGTATTGGCTTATTATGTTGTAGGCGTAATACTTGCTGTAGAATTTGCTAAAAGTTTGTCTTTTTCGGCCTTTACTGAAAATTGGATCTTAACAGTAACGGCTATGGGATTATTAGGCCTGGTATTTCTATATCCATTAATTGAAGGTTTCATCGCTGGCCAAATAAATATAGTTGCCCAACTGTTGAAAGGCTTGTCTGAATTCATTGAGACTTTTCTTTCACTATTGACTAACTCTATCTCATATGTTAGATTGGCAGCATTTGCAATAGCTCATGGTGCTTTGGGATTATCTGCTGCCATTTTGGCTACAATGATTGGAGTCTTGCCTGCCTATTTAATGATGAACATTCTTGTGATCCTGATTGAGGGATTAGCCATTTTGATACAATCTATGAGGCTTACTTACTATGAATTCTTCACAAAGTTTTACTCCGGCAGTGGAATTCCCTATAAACCATTTTCATTACCTCCATCTTTAACGTAAGAATTAAATATGGAAAGCTAAGCTTCAACACGTATCTGGCTAGTTGATGTGAAATGGTTCAGAAATCGAGTAAGAAAATATTGATTAGAAATTTTATATTGTTGGTGCCATTCATCATGGCTTTGTTGGTGTTGGCTATTCAAGTTTCAGTAACGGCAGCTCAAACAACTGAGGAACATGTAACAAGCACCCTTGGAAGTCCAGGTATGGGTCTGGTTGCTGCTGGACTTGCTGTCGGCCTATCAGGAATCGGCGCGGGGATAGCTATTTTCGGGTCAACATCAGCGGGGCTAGCAGCAATGGTGGAGAGGCCGGAGCTGAACACCTGGGTTCTGATCTTCGCTGGGCTCGGTGAAGGGCTTGCAATTTACGGTCTCGTTGTGGCGATAATGATCCTCGGGATGATCTGAAGATACTCAGGATTCAATATTGTCATTAACTTGCATCGCATCTATCTCTAGAGGAAAAGTCTTCTTTGGAGATCTTCCTCAGAAAACTTAAGATCTATTGCTGTCGTAATAGTAACCAAATTTTTTGCTTCTCTTTCACAAAGAAGAAGGTAGGCTACTATGTATCCAAATTCCAAGAACAGATTTCTGAGCGCGAATGAAGCATTTTGATAAATCCTCCTGGAGAGAACTGTCTCTAAGTTGATGGCTGAGTTGGGAGTCTTAATGACTTCTTCCATAATTTTGTTGTAGGGTGTTCCAGCCAATATTCCTGGAGCATCCTCAAGTCTTCCTCGAGCTAATTCTGTTAAACGTTCTTTACGAAGTCTATAGAAGGTGGGGATTGACATTTCCTCAATGAGTGTTGGTGCAATGTTTCTCATTTTCATTGATAACATCAATTGTAGATTCCGAAGGTCGCTCTCCTCTCCGACAAGCCGTTTTGGCCCTTGCCTATTATCTAGCCCTTTTATCCTTTCCCAGACTCTGCCGAAGTATATCCCTTCAAGAAACGACTCAAGAATAATTGACAATTCCACCCTCTTGTAGTTATCTAATCTTTCATTCAAAGGAGCATATACTGTCTCTCGGAGTAAAGAGACCATTTCTTCTACATTCTTAGCTTCGGTTAAGGCTGGAAAGTTGATGAGTGTATATTCTCTCCTTAGGGGTATCAGGTTGTGTTCTTCAATCTTTTCTTGGGCATGTTTAGCTCTCAAGACTCTCTTAATGTTCTCAACCTCTATCCTTTTCACATAGGCATCGAGAAAGTCTCGAGCTTTACCTCCGGCATTTCTCGCCAAAATGAAGAATCTTTCGGTAAGTTTATTCAGGAAAATTTTCTCAAGTCTCACTGAATCGATTTCATCGCTCGGCAGCTTTCCAATCTCTGATGCATAATCGCTTCGCATTAGTAGGTCAACGATCTCAGATATGTTTCTTGACTTTGCCATAGTCTTAACATTCTCTGAAGATAGTAGGTGAGTTCTCAAGCCGTGAGTTCTCGTGACTAAATATATTGTAGATGGTGATCTCATTTTTTACCCCTTCTGATCACCTGTTTTACAAGTTTGGCTCTGAAGAACTCCTCAAGAGACTCTTCCTCCAATCTGCCTTCAACATAACTGATCAGCTCGAGGAGGCCGGGTATCATGACCCTTTCTAAAGAATTCACCTTACGATTTGTCATCATCAATTCGTGGGCTATGCTCTCAAGACGTGATTCGGCCTCAACCAGCTTGATCAAATCTTCCATTAAATTGTTGAGTTCTACGGCCGCCTGGCTAGCTGATGAACTTGAAACAGAGTTAGTGTTAGCTTTTTTTTCAATTAAGACCTCAGGAACCATAACACCCATTATACTACGAGGTCTGACTCTTATCTCCATTTTATCAACCGCTGCCGCCTGTGATTGCAAACCTGTATATCCTAAGCTCAGATATGCTGCTTTAAGACTCTCATACGCTTGCATCAAGCGTCTGTCAAGTTCATTACGTTCAGCAACCTTAGAGAGCAGTTTATTAGTCTCAGAGGCAAGATGATCCCTTTTCATTTTAAGAAGTTCTTGGCCTTTCTTAGTGAATTCAAGCTGTTCTCTGAGTCTGAGGAGAATGCCTCTTGAGACAGCGGCTCTTCCAGCGACGCTCACGGTATAGGACCTACTCTGTTTATGTTGGAACTTCGGTTCTTGAATAGAACTTTTCTATGTATTCTTCATGAATTCTCGTAAGCGTTTTCTCGGGTAGTATTGAGAGTAGTTTCCAAGCAATGCTTAGTGTCTTTTCAATAGTTCTATTTTCGTATTCTCCTTGGTTGATAAATTGAGTCTCAAAATTATCTGCAAATTTGAGGTAGAGCTTCTCATCTTCGCTCAGTCCTACCTCGCCGACTATTCTGGATAGGTCTCGGGCCTGCCGGCCTCTTGCATAGGCCCCATATAGCTGATCAGCTACGTCTCCATGATCCTCTCTTGTCTTTCCTTTGCCTATTCCTTTTCTCATCAGTCTGGATAGTGATGGGAGGACATTTATCGGTGGATATACTCCCCTCATGTATAGATCTCGGTCAAGAAATACTTGACCTTCTGTTATGTATCCGCTCAAGTCAGGAATTGGATGCTGAATATCTCCGCCAGGCATAGTAAGGATCGGCATTTGTGTGAGAGATCCCGGAAGGCCCTCAATGATTCCGGCTCTTTCATATATCGATGCGAGGTCGCTATAGAGATATCCTGGGTAACCCTTTCTACTGGGGACTTCCTCTCTTGCAGCACTAAGCGCTCTCAAGACTTCAGCGTAATTTGTCATATCACTCAGAATTACAAGGACATGCATACCTAGCTTGAAGGCGATATACTCAGCAGCTGTTAGTGCTATCCGCGGTGTGAAGAGCCGCTCTATTGCTGGGTCGTCTGCCAAGTTTAGAATAATTACTGAACGTTCAAGAGCTCCAGAGTTTCGGAATTCATCTATGAAATATTCCGCCTCATCATGTCTAAGGCCCATTGCTGAGAAAACTATTGCGAACTCTTCTTTCTCACCTAGAACTGTAGCTTGTCTTGCGATTTTAGCGATCAATCTATTATGTGGCAAGCCACTTTCTGAAAAAATCGGAAGTTTCTGTCCTCTTACGAGAGACAATGTTCCGTCTATTGCTGAGACTCCAGTCTGTATGAAGTTGTTCGGATATATTCTTGCCTTGGGATTTATTGGAGAACCGTTTATGTCTTCCATCTCACTAGAGATTATGGATGGGGCATTATCGATCGGTTCGAATAATCCATTGAAGATTCGTCCCAAGATCTCGTCCGATAATGGTATCTTGAAGGCTGATCCTGAGAACCTTGTGACCGAGTCCACCTGTAAACCCATCTCACCTCCAAAGATTTGAATGACCGCTTTCCCTCTACCTACCTCCAAGACTCTGCCCATGCGATCTGTTCCATCTGGAGCTCGTACTGTGACTAGCTCATCATATCCTACATTCTCGACATTATCAACCATCAACAGTGACCCTTTGATCTCTTCGAGACCACGATGAATGAGACCGTGGGTTTTACCTAACATTGACTCCATAGATCTTCACCTTTCAGGTTATGCCATACTCCTCTTTGAGTTTGTCTATCTCCACATCAATATCTTCAGATAGTTCCTGCAGACCTTCTATGCCTCTCTTGTCCTCTTTTGCCCTCTCGAGCTTTGTTATCTGGGGTAGGGATTTGATCCTATCGGCAGGAACACCATTATTGACCAAATTGCTTGTTTTATCATAGAAATCAAGGAGAGTTTGTAGTATAACGACTTGTTTATCCATCTCACAGAAGGCATCAACTTCATGGAATGCATACTGCCTAAGGAAAGCTTCCTTTATCAGTTCAGACTCAAGTAATATGAGCCTCTGATCGTCGGGCAGAGCACTCTCGCCCATAATTCTTGCGATGGACTCAATCTCAGCAGACTCTCCGAGAATCTTTAGTGCTCTCCCCCTCAATTGGCTAAAATCTGTGTGTAGTCTTTCTTTCCAATAGTCCGCCATTTTGTCTGCGTATTGGCTATAGCTTTGGGCCCATGATCCTAGGAGGCGGTCAACATATAGGCTATAGCTTTTCAGCCAGTGTATTGCTGGGAAATGTCTGCTGTAGGCAAGATCTCTATCTAAAGCCCAAAAAACACCTGTAAATCTCAAAGTATGAATCGTGACTGGCTCGTTAAAATCTCCTCCGGGAGGTGAGACTGCCCCAATAATTGATACTGATCCCTCTCTCTGAGGTTTGCCAAGAGATTTTATTCTTCCAGCCCTCTCGTAGAATTCAGCAACTCTGTCTGGTAGGTATGCAGGGTAGCCTCCTTCAGCGGGCATTTCTTCAAGTCTGCCCGAGATCTCCCTTAGAGCTTCCGCCCATCTTGAGGTTGAGTCAGCCATCAGGGCAACATCATACCCTTGGTCTCGATAGTATTCTGCAATGGTAACCCCTAGGTAGATGCTTGCTTCCCTTGCAGCCACGGGCATATTACTTGTGTTGGCTATCAAGATTGTTCTTTCCATGAGGGGTCTCTTTGTCCTTGGGTCTATCAGTTCTGGAAAGTCCGTTAGAACTTCGCACATCTCATTGCCCCTTTCGCCGCAGCCGACATATACTATGACTTGAGCGGCACACCATTTTGCAAGTTGATGGAGCATCACTGTCTTTCCAGTGCCGAAACCTCCAGGTATGCTTGCTGTGCCTCCACGTGGTATAGGGAAGAAGGTATCTATGACTCTTTGACCAGTTACTAGTGGGTCATCGAGAGAGAGTCTTCCACCTGGAGCGAATGGTCTTGGGATCCTAATAGGCCATTCTTGCATTAGTTTAATATCTGTTTTTTTGCCGTCCCTTTCTATCGTTGCAACCGTATCTTCAACCGTGTAGTCGCCCTCACTTATCTGGATTAGCTTTCCAGAAAGATTTGTTGGGATCATTACTTTGTGGGTTAGTAACGGCATTTCTTGGACAGTACCTACTATGTCACCGGGACTAACAAGATCATTTTTGTTTAACGAGGGTTTGAAGTGCCATTTCTTCTCCCGTGAGAGTGTATTTGCTTTGGCACCTCTTGTGATGAAGGAACCTGTTTGCTCCATAATCTTGTCGAGTGGTCTTCCAATTCCATCAATTATGTTGTTTATCAAACCAACACCCAGCTCAGCAACTAAACGTTTGCCGCTGCCGATGATCTCTTCACCTGGCTTAACGCCCGTGGTATTCTCATACAGTTGCGCGGTGAACTCTTCAGCTCCCACTCTTATGATTTCGCCAATAAGACCGTCTCTGCCCACTTCGACTATCTCCCCCATTTCTATGTCTTTGATTCC
>DAOUZW010000071.1 GCA_030671315.1 Candidatus Bathyarchaeota archaeon | reverse complement strand
TCTCTTTTGTATCCTCTAAACCGCTCTGCTAAAGCATGTACAACTAGTGGTAAAGCTATTGTGGCTTCAACATAGCATGTTATAGCACTGGCATTGGAACTTATTTTACCCCAGCTCTGAGCCTCCTCAAAGGTGCAACCACTCAATCCTCCCCAAAAAGGCATATCCATGGTGAACTGTACCGCATAGTTATGACTTCGGTCATGTCTTGTCTGATAACTAGCTATAACTGACGTTTGTTGAATGAAATTTTTAGGTGTGCCTCCTCCGATGTATACTACACCTGTGCTTTTTGCTTTCTCTGTTATTCTCGAGCTTTCATCGACATCTTTGAATGCATTGAGTATTAGATTTCTTTTTCTTTTTCTATTAGCAAACATTAGAGAAAATCCTAAAGCACTATCGCCAAAAGCTGGACAGAAAAGAGGCACTCCTTTTCTATATGAACTTACTAACGTAGAATCTACATCACCATATTTATCGTAGAAAGCTTTTCCCAACTGCCATAATATTTCACGTGAAGAATATTGATAATTATCTTGAAGCTGTTCACCAAAAACCTTGTCTAACCATCTATCAAACTGATAGAATTTATCCTCATCAGCATAAACATCATAAATTCGATCAATCCTCTGCCTTCTAAGCTTTCTATCATCACAGGCTTCATTTCCGAGGTAATGTTTACCACCAGCTACTTCAAACGCATCATGATAGAAATTTGCTCCAGTCGATACTATTACATCGACCATCCTCTTTTTGATGAGGTAGGCCAATAGCCTTCGCATACCAGCTGGAATCATTGCACCAGCAAATCCAAACCATATTACTGTTCTTCTCTTTCTTAGCATCCTTGACCATACATCAACAGTCTCAGCAAGTTTTCTGCCTTGGAAGGCGGTAAGTTTCATCTCACTCAATATATCGTCTATGCTTTTTCCTTGGCCTACTGGAATTGGTACAGTAGGACGTCTCAACATTTTTTTCATTATCTACTTAACCCCAGCTAATTAACATGTGATTATAAATTAAAGGAAAATTCTAACGAATTGATGTATTCAAAACAAATGTAAGCTTTTCTAAAGTGAGTGAATTAACTATTAAGAAAATAAGAATTTTATAAATTTGTAAACGGTAGAAAAAATCGAAGAATTAACGCTAATATCACGTATTAAAACAAATACTATATGCATATTAGGTATATCTAATTCAAAAAATATGTAGGTAATTCTATAATGAAAGCTGTACTTCTTGACAAGCCTGCCCCAATTGAAGAGACTCCCCTTAGATATTCAGAATATGATGTTCCTAAAATATCAGATGATGAAGTCCTAATCAAGATCAAAGCATGTGGCGTTTGTCGATCCAATCTTAATGTCATTGAAGGTGTCTATAGTCGGCTTGGAATTCCTTCTCTTTCTCCAATCATTCCTGGTCATGAGATTATTGGATTGATTACAGAAACTGGATCCAATGTCAAAAATTTAGTTACAGGTGATAGAGTTGGAATTCAACCATTATACTCAGCATGCGGTGTCTGTGAATATTGTTTGAGTGCAAGAGAACACCTTTGTCCAAACAGGCTCATAACTGGTGAAACTGTTCATGGAGGATACGCTGAATACATCAAAGGAAAAAATAACTATGTATATCGTGTTCCCAAGGAACTCAAAGATCATGAAGCGGCTCCACTCTTTTGTCCTGGAGTCACTGCCTACAGAGCCGTAAAGCAGGCTAACTTAACAATCGGAAAGACTGCCGCTATATTTGGGATTGGGGGAGTTGGACACGTTGCTGTTCAATTTGCTAAAATGACTGGTGCTTCTGTTATCGCAGTTAGTAGAAGCAAAAAGAATTTGGAACTGGCATCGACAGTCGGTGCTGATAAAACCATACCTCAAGATGACAACTTGGTTCAAGAGATGAAAAAGATTGGTTATGTCGATTCTGCAATTGTTTTCGCACCTTCCCAAGAGGCAATTGACAGAGCACAGAGAATAACTAAACCTGGAGGAACTATTGTTCTAGGAGTTGCTGGAGATGTTAGAAAACTATTATTTTTCTTTGAGAAAACGATCAAAGGAACAGCAATTGGGACAAGACACGATATGAAAGAAGTATTGAAAATTGCTTCTACTAATAAAATCAGAATAGTAACAAATACCTATCCTCTTCAACAAGCATCTGAAGTCCTCCAAAAGCTGAAAGGCGGCGAAATAAAAGGTAGAGCGGTACTTATCCCATAATCACATTTTAGATCAATTACAAATATTCTTCAAACGCGTTTCAATATACTATCGGCCTATAGCTTTATCCAATAGTCTCTGAGCCTCTAAACTAACATCAAGTTTGAAAGGAACCTTAACAGAGTCAATTTTCTCCCCGACGATTTCTATATTTTCCATATTTGTTACTCCTAATCCCATGCTCTCAGCTTTTCTAAAATAGAATAATCTTCGCATATCAAACCCTACAACTGCGCCAGCGACAGTATCGGCTGCCCAAGCATCCTTTGATGCGATAATCACACCAATTTTCACAGTATATCCAGTCGAGGGTGCACCTGGCCCATGAAGACCCCAAAGCCCATCAATTATTGCGTAATTTGGCGGTGCAACCTGACAAACATCCAGAACAGATCTACCCACATTTATTCCAATATTAAATTTCTTACCATTCCATGATTTTATTTCATGAAATTTAGGAAATTTTCTTACTTCAGGAAGAACCCCAAACATGTTCTTAATTGAAAAAGTAATAGCTGAATAAGGATCTGCTTGTGTTTTCATGGATGGTACAGAAATTCTTACACTATCCAAGTATTTCTTAGAAAGCTTCAGAACATATTCTCTTGCAAACATACTCCTTTCTGGTTCATCAAGCCAATCCAAACCATCTAAAGCAACATAGAATTGTGGATCTGGTATCTCACAATCAACTAGTTCATCGTTGGTTGCATTGATCAATTCTAGATCATATTTATCCGATAAATCATATATTCCGTGTTTTTCAAAGGCTGTCTCAGTAGTTCCAAGAAGGGTGTCAGACTCTATCACTGCTATCTTGGACGTCCTTTTCTTGACCAATCGTATTACTGCATTCATAACCTCAAAACTTGTAGCACATCCTTTTGGAAGCTCTCCTCGTTTGTATTTTGGAATTCTAACCAAATTTGGTTTGATTGTAACTTTTGAGTTTTCAGCTATAGTGCTTTCAAATCCACCAGCTAATCTAACAGTCTCTTCAATAGTATCATATGGATCCTGAAAATTATCTACTTTTAAAATTGCTACTTTAGCACGTTTCTCCATTGGAAAAGTCTACCTCACTGAATATTCTAAGTCTATGCAATACTTTTGATATTTTCTATGTCTTAAAATTTTAGGGTTTATCGTGAACTAACTAAATTATAAAAAATATTCATGTAATAGTTTTTTCCAATAAATTTGACTATCACATGATCTCTATGATTCTAACATTTTGATCATTTTTTTAACATCAATTGTTGGCTCTTTACATGAATAATTGGTACATATGTATGAAGTAGCTTGACCGTTAATACTAGGTTGTTTAGTAATATGATGTGCGATTTCATGTATTTTTGGCGATTCTTCTTCCGTGGGATTTAGAAGAAGGACTTTATTCGGCGTAAAATTAGCTCTTAAAACTTTTAACATATTTTTTGTGTCATCTGAATTAGAATTACCAGCTATAACAACCTCATATGATGGACCTGACAAGAAATCTAATGCAACCATTAATTGTGTAAAAGATGATGGAGATTTTTTTACAATGTTTGAAAATGATTTGCAGATCTGAATTGCCTTTTCTTCAAATTCAATGTTAGCAGTTATACGACTAAGGCGAAGAAGATTCAGCATTTGTACTGAATTGCCTGAAGGAATTGCTCCATCATATATTTCCTTTTTACGAACTAGAATTGTTTCACTATCATCTGAGGAAAAATAAAATCCGCCATGTTCATTATCCCAGAAATGTTTTAGTAAATAATCATTCAGTTCTAAAGCTGATTTTAGATAATCAACGTTGAACGTTGTTTCATATAACTCAATCAGTCCCCATATCAAAAAAGCATAATCATCTAGATACGCATAGATGGATTGTTCATTATCTTTATAGAAATGGGATAATCGACCATTTGAAAGACGTATCTTACTAATTAGGAAATCTGCTGCCTTTTTTGCAGCTTCTAAATATTTTGGCTCATTTAAAATTTGAGTTGATTTACTAAGGCCTGCAATCATCAAACCATTCCAGTCTGCTAAAATTTTATCGTCCTTGTTTGGAGATTGGCGTTTCTTTCGTTCATCTAATAATTTCTGCTGAATATTTTTTATTTTCTTTTCAATTTCATTTTCAGACAATCCTAGGTCAGACGCTAGTTCAGAAATTGATTTTCTAAGATATAGAATATTTACCCCTAATCTTTGACCTGAACTTTCATCAATAAAATTGCCATCGGCCCTTATATTAAAAATATTAGATGCGAAATTAGCATCTTCACCAAGAATTTTATTGATTTCTACTTTTTTCCAAAGATAGTATGAACCTTCTTCACCTTCACTCTCAGCATCTTCAGCTGAGTAGAAAGCACCTTCTGACGATGCCATCTCACGCAAGACATAGGTTAAAATCTCTTCAACTGTCTGTTTGAATTCAGACTTCTTAGTTACTTGGAACGCCTCTGTATAGGCCATTGTCAATAGAGCTTGATCGTAAAGCATCTTCTCGAAGTGTGGAACAATCCATTTAGAGTCTGTAGAGTACCTGTGAAAACCCCCACCTACGTGATCAAATATTCCTCCATTGCGCATGGATTGCAATGATCTATCTACCATTTGCAGAGCTCGCGCATCACCTATTCTCTTCCAATACCGGAGTAAGAAAAAGAAATTATGCGGAATAGGGAACTTTGGGGCCTCTCCGAATCCTCCATTAACTTCATCGAAACGCTGAGTCAGTTCATTATATGCAATTTTTAAAGTATCTTTGTCTAGAATCTGTCCTTGTTGGATATCTGTGATTTTATATAGATTTGCCGTTATCAATTCTGCAGAATTCAATATTTCTTCGGATCTTGTCATCCAGAATTCTTCTATCTTGGGAATCAGCTCCAGCATACCAATATGTCCGAGTCTGCTTTGCTTCGGTATGTAGGTACCCGCAAAAAAGGGCTTTTTGCTAGGTGTCATTATGATGTTCAGTGGCCAACCACAATTATTAGAAATCATCTGACAGATAGTCATGTATATATTATCTATATCAGGTCGCTCTTCTCTATCTACCTTAATCGACACGAAGCTTTGTTCATCAATCTAGCTACACCTAGGTCTTCAAAAGATTCTCTTTTCATGACATGGCACCAATGACATGTTGAGTAGCCGATTGAAAGAAAAATTAACTTGTTTTGTTTTCTAGCTTTCTCGAATGCTTCACTACACCAAGGATACCAATCTACAGGATTATTAGCATGTTGAAGGAGATAGGGACTTTTTTCATATATCAAACGATTTTCGTAATTATGAAATTTCTTTTGTTTATTATTTGAAAATACAATCACACCCTGTTATAGAATCAAGATTCTCTCCATAAACAACGCTATTAAAATCGAACTTATCTTAAATATTAAAAGATAATTTTCTATCAAATAAATTAAATTATGTGGACTAACTCATGATATATAACGTAGAAGTTCAATTTAGAAAAGATCACATAATCATTGATCAAGACAAAATTATTATTGGAATAAGATCTCCACCTGAAAAAGGTAAAGCTAATTTGGAATTGATTAAGAAACTCGCGAAGCATTTCGATATTCCTAGTTCGCAAGTACGAATAGTTTCAGGATTTAAATCAAAGAAAAAGATTGTAGATATTCAAAAATAGATTCTCAAATAAGCCTATATGCTTATAATGACGTTATTGTTTCTGCTTTTGGTTTCTTTTTTCTTTTACGTGTTCATTCTTGTTTCTTTTTCTTCTTTGGCCTTCCCCTTTTTTTTGGAGGTCTACCACGACGTTTTTTTGGCTCAGAAATCATGTCTACTGCGATTTCTCTTATTTTATCCCTCATTTCGTATGGTACTGCATCAATATCTTTTCTAAGATTTTCAGCGGAATCCATTACATTAGAAATTA
>DAOUZW010000154.1 GCA_030671315.1 Candidatus Bathyarchaeota archaeon | reverse complement strand
AGACTATAGTAATAATAGCCATTATTCCTGCCCGACTCCAAGCAAATTCCTCATGAAGAGGATTAACATAGAAACTGAAAGAATACATAATGAGACCATTCCAAAAAATCTGGCATAGAAAGAAGAACAAAAGTATCCAGTAACCGTAGAAGAACCTTCTAGTCATGCCCTTTCGTCCAACAACTTGAACTAAAAAGCCTTCGCACACCTACTGTCAATTTACCGCGCGTGCACTTTCGAGTTGGAATGCTTTAGTTAGTAAAAAAATAAGACATCAAGTTATCAAATTTCCTGGAGAGTCTGCTCTACGTGCTTATGGTTCAAGATTAAAACCGTAAGTATAGAAATAATATGCACCATAGATAAACACCCATAACAAAACTATTCCTAAAGCAAGTCTAAGATAGACCGTTCGTCGCGTCACTCCTTTCATAGCGATTTCGCGCAAGCTACGGACTACACATATCAGGCCATATCCACCAGAAATAAGCCAAAGAATCGGCAACCCAACAAATACAATGGGACTTAAGACTGCTCGCATGGCTGACCAAAAAAATGCAAACAATAAGAAACCCATTGTCAATGCCATGATCGTAACTATGAAAAGTGTAAGCCTGCGATCCTCTTTCTTCGAAATCATTTTCCTTTCACATTTTTTCAATTTTGTAGGTAAGCTAGCTTATTCTCAATCTTTTTTTAACCTAAACGACCGATATTATGTAGAAACCAAAAGATATACAATATGATAAGTACTGACATAATCAGATTTAAGCGCGCACGCTGTGTGACTCAGCCCACGTTGCACAAGGGATAAATAATTTCGGAGCCCTTCAGGATTTGACTGGAGAGATAGTCGAGACCATGACATCGCTAATAGGTGATTTGTGATGGAAGTTTATGAAGCAATTAAAACTAGAAGAACAATACGAACATTCACGAAAAAAGCTACCGAAGAGCAAGTGCGAAAGCTGCTACTTGCTGGTGTACAAGCACCCTCCGGATCGAATGTTCAGCCCTGGGAATTCATAATCATTGATGACCCCAACACCATTGAACAGATCGCAGAACACAAATACCAACAGACACTAAAAATGGATATTGACGAAGCAACACTCAAAAACCCAGCAACCATTGAACAGATACATCAACAGACTCTAAAAACCCCTCTATCACCAAATAGAGCAATAAAACAGAAGAACACTTACAAGAATTGTACAGTGATTGCAGTATGCAATAAAAAAGGGCACGGTATCGGACGAAAACCCTGGATGAATGTTGAAAATATAGCCAGTATATGGATGTGCATTCAGAATATCGCTTTGGCAGCAACCGCTGATGGACTGGGTGTTTTAATCTCTATTCTTCGCGAAGAACACCAGATAGCCGTAGAGAAACTTCTGAACATACCCGATGATCATGAACTAGCCACCATGATAATGATAGGCGTACCAGAAATAATTCCCAAACAAAGAGAATTTGGAGCGGATCGACCGGAGTTTAATTGGCTTCACCGGAATCACTTCAGAAAAGATTAAAACACCCACCAAACCTCTTTGGATTTACAAAATATCACATTAATGCTTCAGCTCGCTTGATAGGAAATCCATAGCTAACACAATAAATCCCAAAGAATTATCGGAAGAAACAGTTTAGTACAGATGATGATTTCATTATTGAACAATATAGAAAGTTAGTAAAAATGTGATTGGGGTATTGAATAGAACACGCGCTGATAGGTGACCATTATATATCGTATTATAGCCATGGGTCTTATTGCCGGATTTATTTCTGGCATAGCTGACTTTATTTTTAGTGTGATTAGCATATTTGGAATATTTCTTCCTATTGTTCTTACTTTTGACTTGCAAATGTTGGCTATTTACACTATTATAACAGCCAGCTTATGGGGCATTGTATGGGTGTTACTTTACGCGTTTTTCTATGACCACATTCCAGGTAAAGGAGTTAGCAGGGGACTCTTTTTTGGCTTAATAATTTGGATAATCGCACCAACCAGTAACTGGATTATTTCAGCCGCATGTGGATATTATTTATGGGCAATTCAAACTGCCATAGTTACATTCTTCACAATTGGAATCGTATACGGACTTATCCTAGGATACTTTTTCAAGAATTAGTTCCCAAACTCCACCTTCCCTTTTTTTTATTGTGTGTGCCTTAACTGGTGAATACGTACAACGTAGTTTCGCTATGGATTGGTGCGGTCGCCGGGATTTGAACCCGGGTTAAGAGCTATCTCCTAGATCAATGGGAAGTTCAGTCGAGAACAATCTCGTCTCCCGTCCTAGACCAGGCTAGACCACGACCGCTAGCGTAAAAATAAATTTAGATAAATAATAGCGTTTCGAGTTGATGGTTAGTCTTTGCGCCTTTTGATAACGTAGACCGCTGATACCACTGCTATTAATCCAGCTAATGCCAGGTAGGGTGTTAGTATCTCGAGTTTATTTACCGGAGAAGCTACTCCGCCGACAGGTGCAAGTGATGAGTAGCCTGTGTCGAGCAGGTAAGCCGTATTTACCTCTTGAGTTCCTACAGCAACAGTATCTCCTTTTGAAGATATTGAAACAACATGACTTGATTTATCAAGTTCAAAACTCCACTTCAAATCTCCTACCCTATCAAAGAAGAACACCTTATGAGGCAGTGCAATACTTTGTGCAGCAACCATGAAATCTCCCAAAGCGTTTATTCCCACATCATGAATACCGTTGTCGGCTGTATAGGTCCATGTCGGACTCTGCGGTTTACCCGTTAGAGTACCTGCTACACCCCAGAAGTAGATTTTAGGAGTTGGACCCTCTGATCCAGCTATTACAGAATCGCCATCACTTGACATATCAATTGATGTAAAAGAAACATCCTGTCCACCCCACCATTGACTCGAGGGGTCACCGTTAAGACTCTTAGCACCAGCCCAGTAGTGAACTGACGCGTCTGCTTGAGTTGCAGCCGAAACATAGTCACCATCATCTGATATGGATACGTCAACGACTTGATTATCCGGCTCTGTTGACAGCCAATCATACGCCTGCGGATCACCTGTAAGGCTTCTAGCGTTCTTCCAGTAAGCAACAGCAGGTGTAGAACCAATACTTGAAACAACTCCAGCAACAACATAATCTCCATCGCTCGAGAGATCGACAGCCCTAACATGAACGAAATATTCACTCTTCCAACTAGTCGGTTCAATCGTGGTTGATCTTCCTTTAGCATTAGCCCAGTAGAAAACCCATTGACCTGTTCCACAAGCTACCACATAGTCACCATCATCAGAAATGTCAAGACATCTATGAAAGATCCCACCTCCAAGATTCACGCTATTCCAAGTGGGATCTGCAGTTGAGGTGGTCCTAGTTCTAGCGTTCTTCCAGAAATAGACCTCACCACCCCCAGGATACGAGGTAC
>DAOUZW010000119.1 GCA_030671315.1 Candidatus Bathyarchaeota archaeon | reverse complement strand
ACCTTTTGTGATGTCTCACTAAGCTTCGTTTTTTCGATTGGGAAGCTGACTTTCCCACTCCTCTCAGGAACAATTTGAACCTGATTATCAGAGTTTGTAATAACTGAATCCTTAATTATCTCTGGTTGGAGATCTGCTTGTCTGACATGTTTCAATGCATCTAGGAAATGTAATTTTCGGCAAGCTTCACAGTACATCAATCCTCTACTAGTTCGTTTGCCGCAATCAACACATTTTTTGACCGTCTTCTAAATCGCCTCCCAGCACTTGATCAATAACCATTCAAAGTTCCGGTAAGATTGTGAATTGTCACAAAACCATTGTGCCTTAAAAACATTATACCATAGAAGAACCTTATAAAACACTTGGTCACTTTCTTCTTTTACTTGAAGTTACAGTTGTTCAGAACACACTATCTATTGTTCTACACATGGTCCAGGAATGAGACTCTCTATCATTTCTCGTGAATGATCCTTTGAAAAGAATCTGGCGGGCCCGACGGGAATTGAACCCGCGACCCTACCCCAGGAAACATTTAGATTGTTTCCTTCCGGGTGGCCTCCAAATTTGTTAAAAGCCCGGTACTCTCCCTGACTAAGCTACGGGCCCGCTTACTAGCAGCTACTATTCAATAACCTAGAAAAACCTTTCAGCGAATGAGTATTGAATCATCTTATTGGTGTTTTTATCTGAAAAAAGAAACGAGAAATGCTTTAAAGTTACGATAAAGTGTATAGAGAGACCGGGCTGTCTGAGTTAGAATATTCCGTGCCCAATCAGAACAAGGATGCATAAAGGTAGTATAGTCTGGCCCAGTAAGCCTGAAAAAGTCTGGAGTGTACGGCTGTCACCCGTATGACTTCCAATCGGAGGGACATAACGCGGGTTCAAATCCCGCCCTAAGGAAAGAGTGTCATAGCTTTTTCCTGGCGATGGGCGCTATTACAGCACCCGCGTTCTAATCCCTAATTTTATTGCACGGTTTTTGCTGCTAACTGTTTTTCTGTATGTTCAGATTAACGGTAATCAACTTTTTTCGTTATCTCTTTGATGAATGTTTAAGCAACAAATTTGTATCCGAGTTAATGATATTCAATAAGAATAAAGAGATGTCAGAGCCTTATTCTAGAATAGAGCAAATTCAAACTCAACCTGTAGATTGGACATATGTTCCAACGAAATCAGAAGTTGAACAATATTATCTTTCCGCTACATATCAGGATTCTCTTTCAAGGGAATCGTATTATTATCCAGACTTTGAGATTAAGCCAGATCAATATCTAGACCATAAAATAAAATCGGCAGATGATATTGTCAAACTCTATGAATCTAACGGATTCGAGACTCGAAACATGGTCAATGATCCATTTGGGCATCCTGGACCAACTGTCTCCTGTCCAATAGGCTTTCCCTTCAATCTCAAGAAAGAGTATCCCGAACTTCGAAGATATAATCGTTGGATCTGTAGAGTACATGTTGAGGTTTTCAAAATTGAAGATGAAAATATTGTATCACTCCCGCATATAGAGCCTGATCCTGTTTTTCATTCAATACCTCACTTTTCGGACAAATCAATAAGAGGTAATGTAGTTAGAGGACCTGTTGCAATAGAGATACTCAATAGTTTCCTGCGTCTGAAACAGTAAAGTTATTACTTCGGATACAGACGCATTTAGGTTTCAAGGATGTATAGATGATACAAATCTTGAGTTAGATATTTGCAGTAGAGTGTATTCAAGATGGAAAAATTTGATCTTTTAGTGATCGGCGCCGGAAGTGGTGGATGCTTAACAGCTTATACCGCTGCCAAAGCGGGATTGAAAGTTGGTTTGATGGATTGCAAACCAGAAGCTAAGATTGGAGACAAGGTGTGTGGTGATGCTATTGCGGGGCATCATTTTAATAAACTAGAAATTTCAGCGCCATCGAAGGGTCTAGATTTCAATTCAGAAGTTAAAGGAGTAAAAGTAATTTCACCTGATCAGTCGATCACCTTCAAAATGGAAGGTCGAGGTATGTCTGGATCTATAGTCGATCGATTTCGTTTTGGCCAAAGATTATTGAAATCTGCAATTGAGAGTGGTGCCGAATTTCAAGATTCCATGCTTGTTATCGAGCCTCTAACGGAACAGGGATATGTAAGAGGCGTAACGGCTAAGAATTTGAAGAGTGGACGGAAGGAGGACTTCCATGCCAAGGTCACCATCGATGCAACAGGTATTGCGGCTGCCATTAAAAACAGACTCCCAGAAGGATTTGTTGTTGAGAGGGAGGTATCAAAGCGAGATCTCATGGCATGTCATAGGGAGATTCGGGGTAACGTTGAGCTGGAACAAGGATATTGTCAGATATATCTCAATCAATCTGTGTCACCTGCAGGATATTTCTGGGTGTTCCCAAGAGATGGAGGAAAAGTAAATGTTGGAGTAGGCATTCAAGCAAGTATGAAAGGCCCACATCCTAAGACTCAACTCTATAATCATGTTTTACAATTGCCCTTCCTTAAGGATTCCAAACTTCTTCATGCGGGAGGAGGATACGTGCCAACTCGACGGCCTCTGGACTGTTTTGTTGAAAATGGGTTAATGATTGTTGGTGATGCAGCGTGTATGGTTAATCCAATACATGGGGGCGGAATTGGGCCTTCAATGTTCGCCGGTAAACTTGCTGGAGAGATATCCTCAGATGCAATAATGCGAGATGATGTGAGTAGAAAAGGACTATGGCAGTATAATGTAGATTATATGAAAGGATATGGAGCCAAACAGGCTGGTCTAGACATATTCAGAATCTTCCTCCAAGAAATTACAGATGATGAATTGAATTATGGAATGAAGAATAAACTTGTTAAAGAAAGTGATGTTCTAAGAGCCAGTGTGGATGGCGATCTAAAACTTAGTATTGGTGATAAGGCGGAGAGAGCCTTCAGAAACATCAGACGACTTGATTTCTTGATCAAACTTAGAGCTGTTTCAAAAAAGATGCATAGATTGAAGAACCATTACTTCAACTATCCGTCAATCGAGCAATTCCCTGAATGGAGAGCACAGATCAAAAAATTATATTGAACAATGGATACCAAGACAAGAACTATATACCGAATGAATTCGAATGATAGCGCACGCTGAGTTACAAATGAGTTCACAGATAAAAATGCAGAACGAGAAATCGAAGGATATCGGGTCTAAGATAGAAAATATGGATGGAATATTGAATGTTCCCGAAAGGCCGATAATACCCTACATTGAAGGAGACGGAATAGGCCCCGACGTTATTAAAGCGACAAAAAGAGTTCTTGATGGTGCCGTAGAGAAAGCTTACGGACCGCAGAAAAAGATTGTCTGGCTTGAAGTTTTAGCTGGTGAAAAAGCTCAAAAGAAATATAGTGAATACCTTCCTGAAGAGACACTCAAAAAGATAAAGGAACATACAGTTGCCTTAAAGGGACCTTTAACAACTCCAATAGCTGGAGGATTCAGGAGCCTTAATGTCACCTTAAGACAGAAACTTGATCTCTACGCATGCGTTAGACCAGTGAAGTATCTACCAACAGCACCCAGTAAACTCAAGAATCCTGAAGAGCTTGACATCGTGATCTTCAGGGAGAACACAGAAGACGTGTACTCAGGAATAGAATTTGAGGAAGGTTCAGAAGAAGCAAAGAAACTAATCGAATTCCTCAATAACGAAATGAATACTAACGTCAGAATAGACTCAGGAGTAGGAATAAAACCAATAAGCGAATACGCAACCAAAAGAATAGTCAGAGCAGCAATAAACTATGCAATCAAGAACAATCGGAAAAGCGTTACCATAGTTCACAAAGGAAACATAATGAAATTTACCGAAGGCGCTTTCATGAGATGGGCATACGAAGTAGCCAATAAAGAATTCAAAGACAAAATAGTTACTGAGACCGAATTATTCAAGCCTGATGGCCCATACAAAGGAACAATGCCAGAAGGGAAGATACTAGTAAAGGATAGATTGGCTGACAGTATGTTCCAACAACTCTTGCTAAGGACAAAACAGTATGATGTTCTCGCACTTCCGAATCTAAATGGAGACTATATTTCTGATTTGGCTGCTGCTATGGGCGGTGGACTCGGACTAGCACCAGGAGCCAACATAAACTACGAGACAAACATTGCATTATTCGAACCCACTCACGGTACAGCTCCTTCATATGCAAATCAAGACAAGGTAAACCCGACCTCTGCAATATTATCCGGAGTCATGTTATTCAGACATATAGGCTGGAAAGAAGCAGCTGACACTGTTGAGAAAGCTTTAGAGAAAACAGTGAGTCAAAGAAAAGTCACATATGATCTAGCAAGACAACTTGAAGGTATCCAACCGATTGGTACATCCAAGTTTGCTGATGCTGTGATTGAAAATATGAAAGCAGTATAGGCTTCACTCTAGAAAGGATGAAAGAAATCGAAATTTAAATTCATTGCTAGGGGCCGAATAAGAAGTCTGTAATTGGATCTATTATTCTATCGTTGAAAGGTTTCTCTATCTGTTCATACCACCAGTCTGGAAGAGG
>DAOUZW010000017.1 GCA_030671315.1 Candidatus Bathyarchaeota archaeon | reverse complement strand
ATTAACTGGCCCGAAAATGTCTTGTATCTTTCCAACCTCTCTAAGCTTGCTATTAAATACCCTTTCTCCAATTTTCAAGTTAGTATCTGAATTAAGTCTAAAAATTAATTTTCCATTCTTCGCTATATGTAAGATGTTATTAAGCCTCCTCAAAAATCAACACTTGTTATAGTAACAAGAAAGCGAATGGGCAGTTGAGACTATATTAACGTAGCGTTACTTTACAAGTTAAAAAAAAACTAAAAGTAAATCTAGGATATATTCACAGAAAAAAATCACCGTCACTTGTTACAATTGTGTATTGAATCTAGTTGAGTTAATCCATTTCAACAGCACGTCAACTATCAAACATTATATTAAGTCAATCAAATTTCCTGTTTCAATATCAACCGAAAGGCCAGGGGCAAGATCGTTCAATTCTTTTCCAAACTCTTTAGATTTTAAAATTTCAAGAAGTATTTGTATTGATTCCTTATTGATTCTAGTTTTATTTATGGCGAAATCAAATCTTTCGAATGAATGACTGACGAAATCTAGTCCATTTTGCTCCGCAACGGTTCTAATACCGAATCCAACATCAACCTTGCCTTGTGACACTGCTGACGCCACAGCTGTGTGAGACTTCGCCTCTAAACCGTAACCATTTATTTTTTTTACGAGTTCTTGTAAGGACACATTTTCATTCTTCGCAACATATCCAAGACACATATCGATTAAAATTCTAGTTCCTGAACCCCGATTACGATTAATGAAACTTATTTCAGGTTTCAATAGATCTGTAATATCATTAACTTTCTTTGCACTATACTTTCTTGTCATGAATCCTTGTTCTCTAACATAACCTCTTACCAAAATAATCCTATTTTCTAAATCAAATTTTTTTATAAACGACTTATTATAATCACCTGAGTTTTCATCGAGTAGATGTATTCCCGCGAGATCCGCTTCACCTCTTTTTAAAGCTTGAAGACCTCCCATAGATCCAACATTTATGATCTTTCCTAGGACTGGCTTTGTTTTTTCTGACATGACTTTAAGAAGAATATCTATTCCGACACAATGACTTCCAACAATAAGAAAATCTGAAGGTCTAATGTTTTGGTTGAAAAGATGAACTTGGACGGTTTCCCCCTCCACTATGACAGCTCTATCGGATGAAATCCTTACAAACCCATCAGCAAGTGCTAAAGAGGTTATCGCACCCGAACCTGCCAGAGTAGGATAAGCGAGATAATTTCCAGACGTTTCCTTAACAATATGAACAGGAAGTAATTCTTGTTTCCCTCTCACAGAGATTGTTTTGAATGCAAGCCTTGCATCCACTGAAGGCATATGAACATCAAAACTTATGCCAGACAATTTTCTTATCGTCGGTTTGACAAGTTCATAAAAAACCATTAAAGCTGATGTTGGATTTCCCGGTAATGCAAACAGTGGTTTTCCAGATACGATAGCTACCAGCGCAGGTTTACCTGGTTTAACTGCTAAACCATTCGCAATTATCTGAGATCCTTTTATTGAAGATATTATCTGGGGAATAAGATCACGACTACCAGCAGATGTACTTCCAGAAGTTAAAACTAGGTCAGCTGACTCAACTGCTCTCTTCAAATTATTTCTTATCTCATCTTCATCATCAGGTACTATACCAAGTATAATTGGAGTTCCACCAGATTCATAGACCGCAGCAGCTATTGAGTAAGCATTTATATCAAAAATCTTCATTCTACTTAATTCCGAGCCTGGTGGAATCAACTCATTTCCTGTAGACAATATGGCTACTTTGGGAGAACCGATTACGATAACATTTTTTCTGCCAATGGCAGCCATAATCGCTATTTCTCGCGAGGTTATGATTTGACTTCTTCTCAGAACAACTTCGCCAGCCATAATATCCGAACCCGCTGCCATAACATTCTCACCTGGCGTTACAGATCGAGAAATCTCCACGTCATTATCTGAGGTTTTAGTGAACTCCACCATTACAACTGCACTGGCACCTATCGGTATCGGAGCTCCTGTAGAAATTTCTGATGTTTCTCCTTCATGCAGCGTCATAGTCGGAACTATTCCTGGTTCTGACTTACCGACTAATTTCAAAATTTTAATTTTAACTTCATTGGCACCAAAAGTATCTTGAGCCTTGACAGCATATCCATCCATGGTCGATCTATCGAATCCAGGTACATCTATTCTTGAGATTACATCCTCTGCTAGCACCTTTCCTAAAGAATTAGTCAATTCGACTTCACGTGCAGAACAAGTCATTGAAATAGCAGTATCAATTCTTGATTTGACTTCTTCTATTGTTAAAAGTGGTCTGAAAATCCTTCGCTCGATCAATTATGATTCACATCCATGATTCAGTCTGCAATTTACAGAGTCCCAAATCTGTGAATCATAGCAGAAATACTAACTATTTTTTTATCGCTCTATTTTTCTTAATCTGTTCTACTAATTTTAGCAGCAGATTTCTTTTACTGCTTCCTTGTTTTTCAACAACTAGATTTCCTGTATTTTCCCACCATGAGTCTGATCTTGCCGATTCTTTAATAATTTCAAATTTCAATCCTAATTGTTCTGCCGCCATTGAGATCTCATTCAACTTTGGCGACTTTATACAATATTCTTTACTTATTTTCCTGCCATGGGCTACCGTCTTTAAAGAATTCATGTTGGCAGGCCAGATTACAGCCTTTCCTGGCTGTTTCATAACACTTCCAGCAGCCTATCTTGTCTTCATCAAAATCGCATTAACAACGCCGTCTTGTCCCGGTCTTGAGGTTACGTGAGCTTCACCCAAAGGAGTGGCGATGATGGCTCCTTTTGTGATTATACCTCTCCTTTCATAATCAACATTTGAGGGGTTTCTAACTACATTTGTTATCTCAACTTTCTTCGTTACATTAGTCGATGGATCAGTGACATTGGCAATGTTGCAAGATAGGAGTCTAAGTTTCATGTTTCCTCCACAGACGTTAGATCTTTTCCTTTTTGTCTCTCCAACAGCTGTTTGTGCAGCTGTACCGCCTATTTCATAACTTCTTTTTCTTCGGTGGGCTCGTTTTCTTCCACCAGTTTTTTTCCGCTTTTTCAAATCACCATGCCATTGAGGCATCTTACTCATACACCTTTAGATTTTTAGATTCTCCACATTCCTGCGTCATATAAGCATTTTGTAATGGTGTCGATTCATACTCATTAGAATTTAGCTTTCGACAATTGGTTTGAAATCTAAAGGTTTTCCAGATGATTTCTTACCTTTCGACTTTTGTTGTTCGAACATTTTTTGGAGTTGTTGTTTCATGGTACGAGAATCACTGCTAAGGCTGAAATAATCAGCAAATACAGGAGTAGTCTTTAGTATTTTTGTTCTTCCTAGTTTTTCCTCGGAAATTAAGCCCTTTTCTCGGAGAACCTTGATATGAGTATAAGCTAAATTGCCTCTAACTTTCACTACATAGGCTTGTGTTACAGGTTGTTTGATAGCTATGAACGATAAGGTTTTGAGAGGCCCTCTCGTTAAGAGTTTTCTAGTTACTAACTTCATTACTCCTTGAACAAGATCAGGGCGTAATTGCATCACATACCTGCCATCATGTAGTCGTAGTAACTCTAAACCACCATTTACTTCCTTGTACCGTGCTATTAAAATTTCAGCCAGAGACTTAACGGTCTCTTTAGATTTTTCATTGATAAGGGAAGAAAGTGTATCTATATCTAGTGGTCTTCCGGCCGCATACAAAGCTGCCTCTATGAGATCCATTTTACGCTTATCTTTAGCCTTTAGAATATGGTATTGTTGCTGTGTCTTCACGAGGCCCTTTCACCTTAATCATTATGTCAGTGGAATCTGAATTCTGAAACAGTTCAACCTTCCCCCTACTTGCAAGAAACAGTATTAATATGAAAGTCCTTACAACCTCCAGCACATCCATCTTAATAGTCAAGTTTGTGAAAGAAATCTGTTGTAGATTTCTGAATTCATGGCTAAGTCTATGATATAATGTCTCCAGATGGTCTTGAACATTGATAATAAAGTCGTCAAGTTCCTCAACCAAGGGGATAGGTTTGAGATCTGAAGTCTTATGCGAGAGTAATTGAACTTCGCTTTTGATGACTTCTTCAATAGATTGCAGTACTTCAGATAGTGGAGTTGCTGTGTATTCAAATCTTAATGGTAGCGAAAGCGGAGGTGGAACATCATCATGAAGCCTCTGTGGTGGAGGTCGGGGCGGATCTTCCATTTTAAGAACTAATTCAGATTTCATCCTATGAATTATCGATGAACTCAAAAGTGCTGTTCCGGATGCCGAGAAATCGATATGACCTTTATGTTTCATTTCGATGAGAAAAGCGTTTAGTAAATTTGCTATGTTCACATCCCAAGGTTTAACCCGATGCAACCTTAAAAGATCAAATAAAATAAAATATGGATGCCTCATCCAGAAGGGTTTCTTAGTTTCTGACATTACTTTTAACCTCCGGTTTTGGTAGTGATATTACTTGAGAGAATCCTCCTTGAATGAATATTCCAAAGACACCATCAGCCTTTGAAATTGTTGTATCTTTTAAAGATATAACTATAAATTGGGAATCTTTAGACCGTTCTTTGAGTAAATCTGCTAACCTCTGTGAGTTGATCATGTCTAAATGTGCATCTATCTCATCGAATACGTAAAAAGGCATCGGATGAATTCCTTGTAGGGCTAATAGAAAGCATACAGTTGAAACTGATTTCTCGCCACCACTTGCACTTCTTATAGAAAGCTCTGTCTTTCCAGGAAACGCCAAATTCATGTCTAACCCTCCACTAAAGATGTTTTCTGGATTCTCTAGGACAAGTCTCCCTTTACCACCGACAGTGATTTCTGAGAAAATTTCGTTAAAGTTGCTGTTCAACCTTTCGAAAACATCCATGAAGGTTTCACGTTTTTTTTGTTCTAGTTCATTCATAAATTTCAGAATTGATCGTTTCTCTTCTTCAATTTCATTTATACGTATAGATAATTGCTTGTAGTTATTCTTCTGCTCTTCGTATTGTGATACCGCAAGCTCGTTTATAGCTCCAATTTTTTCTAATTCAGATTTTAGTAAGCTAAGATTTTGTTCAATTTGTTTAATATCATTTTGGGACACACTAAATTGTTCTTGAAATCCTTTTCTCGTCAATTCTTCCAGTAAGTATTTCTTTTCAAGTTCTTTTTTGTTAAGTTCAAGGTTCAATCCATTTATCTCTGATTTTATTGGATCTTTTTCTTTTTCTATCCTATGAATGGATTTATCCAATTCCTCAATTTTTCTCTCGTTATTTACAGTGTCTCGTTTAAGTGATTCTAGCGATTCCGCCAATTCTTGCCTTTCTTTTGTTGCATTAGTTAATCTGGAGGTCCATTCTTTTTGTTCGTTTTCAGCTGTTTGTATTTTGTAATTAATTTCTTCCTCGCTTTTTTGGGAATATTCCAGTTGATTCTCCATTCGTTCCATTGTTTGCGTTCTAGATTGGATCAACATGTTTGTACTCGCAATTTTTGAATTGACTGAGGTTTTCTTTCCCTTTAGGTCATTAAATTCTTCAATTAGTTCAGAATATTGTTTTTCATTATTGTTCAATTCATTTGATCGTATGGTGTTCTTTAACGAGGTACGTTCAGTTTCTAATTTTTTAATCGTATACTCAATTTCTAATTTTTTCTTAACAACAGATTCTAGATATCTATCTGCGTTTTGAATTTGCTCAGTCAGAGCTCGTAGATTATCATTTGTTTTCAATAATTCTTTATCATTTACATCCATCTTTTCCTGAATGGATCTGAGGTGGATATCTGAATCATCTAAAGATTTTTCTAGAATTATTTTTTCATCTTTCAAACGGGTGATTACTGTATTGATTGTACCTAGTTCATCTCTATCTTTTTCAATTAATTGAGATAGAGAGGCTATCGCATTCTTAAAATCGTTTAAGGATCTTGATCTAGGTGCTATTGAGCCTATATCAATGGGTTCCCTAAAATGGCCGCCTTCTAATATACCGCCTGCTTCATAGAGATCCCCAGTTAAGACAACACTTCTAAAACCCTCCAGAGCCGAATTATATGCAGCTCTCTGACTTTCAGCCAGAATAGTATCTCCTAAAACATAATTGGCAGCTGGCCCAACTTTCGCATCATATTTGATGCAATCTATTACTCTTCCTAACACACCCTCGATATCTGGAATTTCGTTTATCGGTTGGGTATTAGCTACTAAATCCAAAGGTATTATTTTAATTCGACTAAGTTTATGCTTTTTTAATTGTTCAACGCAAGTGAAAGCCGTTGCAATATCTCGAACAATAATAGATTCTGACCAATCGCCACAAGCGGCAAGAACGGCTTTTTCAAATCTTTCATCAGGCTTAATTAAATCTCTAAACCGACCAATTACGTTTGTTAGGTATCCTGAATTTTGTAGTTCTAAGAGTTCGTCTATCGCCATCATATCTGGAGCTAAAATATCCGCCATATTTCTTTTTGTATCAAATTCAACCATTGATTCATTAGCCATAGTTGAAATCTTTTCAGCTTCATTTAGTTGCTCTTGCTGTAGGTCAAATAAGTCTGTATGATTTTTCATTTCTTCATTGATCTGAATTAATCTTTCTTTCTTTTGCTTTGCATATAACTGAGTCTCGTCATTCGTTTTTAAAAGATCATCTATAGATTCCTTTAAAGCACTCTCTTGATTCTTAATGTCATTCAACTGTTCACGAAGAATTTCTATTTTTGTCGATTCAACATCTGATTTAGAGTTCAGCTTCACATATTCTTCTCTAGCTATCTCATGATCAGTTTCTAACTTATCCAAACTGTCGGATTTTTCTATTACAGATGATTTAATCTCGTTTATTCTGCCAGATAATTCATTCACTAATTTCTGTTTATTTTCTAATAAGGTCTCTATTTCCGATTCTTCTTCAGAATATTTTGAAATTTCGTCTTTTAAAGAATTTATTTCGTCCTGCTGTTGTTTACTATCTTCTTCAAGATTTTGTTTCTGGTGTTGGAGAACACTCAAGTTAGATTTGTTAGTATCTATCTCTGCCTTGAATCTGCTTATTTCTGAATTTATTTCACTTAGTTGTTCTTCAAGTTCTTCTAGTTTGCTCCCTCCCTTATCCATTAATCTGTCTCTCATGGTTTTTAATTCATTTTCCGTACTTGATTTAGAGTTTGAGACAGTTTCAAATTCATTCACAAGTTTATTTAATTGTGATTCTTTAGATTGATTTTCATTCTCGATATTTTCAATTTCTTTTTTAAGATCAGAAATCTTG
Organism: Candidatus Bathyarchaeota archaeon; assembly: GCA_030671315.1. Lineage (GTDB taxonomy): Archaea > Thermoproteota > Bathyarchaeia > 40CM-2-53-6 > RBG-13-38-9 > RBG-13-38-9. Next base: position 5,381 of record DAOUZW010000017.1, on the reverse strand, counting down.
TTTGATATTATCTGAGATTCAAGCCTCGCTATTTCTTTTATTAAAGTAGAATGTCTTAGGAAGTCATTTCTCTCTTTCTCAAGTGATTCAACTCGAAGCCGTACTTCATCCACCCGTGCTGAAGCTATTCGTATGTTTGTGTCCGCTTGATTGAGTTGACCTTGAGCTTCCGTCTTTCTAGCATCATATGTTCCTAATCCAACTAGATCTTCTACTATCTTACGCCTTTCTTCAGAAGTGACTTCAGCCAGTCTGGTTATAGCATGTTGTGGAACAATATTGTATCCACCTACATTGATATCGGCCGATGAGAGAAGTTCTGTGAGTTGTTTGCGTGAGGATCTTCTACTATTTATTCTATAGATTCCTTCTCCACCCTTATGGAATTCACGTGATATAGTGACTGAGCTTGAATCTATTGGCAAACGCCTATCGCTATTATCAAATTGGACTGCAACATATACCGACCTTGGAGGATTCGCTACATTTGTTTTTGAGATTAGATCAGAAATTGATCCCCCTCTCAATTCTTTTGGACTAAGTTCTCCTAATGCAAACCTTAAGGAATCAAGAATATTCGACTTTCCCGAACCATTAGGTCCAGTGATTACTGTCAGCCCTTGATTAAGCCTAACTGAGGCTTTTCTTCCGAAGGTTTTGAACCCTCTGAGATCGATCCTTTTGATGTATACCATTATCCTACGTCATTCCTTACAGGGGCCAGACTTTATTTCTTGGGAAGTCTGCTCTCTTTTTCCTATGACTCCTTTATTGAGATTCTTTTTATTTTCCGAATCTTCTTACTCTTTTTTGATAAGTCCTAATAGCACGTAGAAGGTCTATTTTCCTGAATTCAGGCCAAGAAACATCAATAAAACATAGTTCACTATACGCAGATTGCCATAATAGAAATCCACTTAGACGTTCCTCACCTGATGTTCGAATCATCAAATCTGGATAAGGATTTGGTAGATGAGCGGTATAGAGATATTTAGTGAAGGATTTTTCATTTATCTCGTCTATCTCGATTCGATTTTCCTGAGCCTCTTTGGCTATTCTCTTAGCGGCATCAATTATTTCTGCTCTGCCACCATAAGCAATAGCCAAGTTTAGATAGTGGCCATCATATTCCTTGGTCATACTCTCGATTTCCTCTAATACTTTCTTTAGGCTCTGAGGAAGATAATCCAGCCTACCTATTGCTTTTATTCTCACTTTCTTGTTATGTATTTTTGGATCAGAGCCAAGTTTAGTTGCATACCTTTCAATTAATGATAAAATTCCTTCAACCTCATTCATTGACCTTTGAAAATTTTCTGCAGAGAAAATAAAGACTGTAATTGTCTTTACGTTAAGTCCTAAGCACCAATCAAGAAAATTTTCTCCCACAATCGCACCTAGTTCATGGCCCACATTATTTTTCAAATTTCTTTCATAGGCCCATCTTCGATTTCCATCTAATATTATTCCGAGATGTTTTGGCATCTTAGTTTTTCTTACTTGCTCAATTAACCACTTTTCGTAAATCTTGTATACACCTGATGTTTTGAGCAATCCTGAGAGCATAAGTCGTTCTCCAAATTTTTTTATCTACTATCTATACTAAAATTCAATGAAATAAGGCACAATATTCAATTATTTTTAATAATTGACTTAAATCTTCTGCAAATTTGAGCTAATTAGAACCCGTTGCTATTCGAGATATTTTAGATTTTTTTGTGTTCCATTAAAGCTTTGAATTCCTCAAGTGATATTTTTCGACCCTTACCGAGTTTTGTTGATCCTGATTCAAGTAATTTTGCAGTAAACTCATTAGCTTTCTTTAGACGTTCAGCCTCCTCGTCTCCATAGAACTCTTTTCGAAGCTTCTTCATTTCGATGGTATTAGCTATTAGTTCATGCTCTGCCAGTTCAGCCTGGGTTTTCGCCTGTAGATATTTTTGATGTGCTTCATCTGCTTTCGATTTTGTTTCTTTTAGTTTAGCCACCGATTGCATCATTTCTTCATGTAATCTCTGGCTACTCTCTGCTCCTTCTAAAAGTTGTTTATGAATTGATTGCGCATTCTTCCTGATGGAAGTTATTTCTGTTTTTTCTCCAGTGACCGCGTCTTGAATTCCCCTAACTTGTTGGAGTCTGGATAGTTGTTCTTCTAATCTCTTCACTTGAATGAGCATCCTATTCTCTTCTTTCATATCAAGTGAAGATGTCTGTATCGTCCATTCAATTTCTTCGAGAGCTTTTTTTGTTTTATTGAGATTTCCTCTAGCTTCTGGTCGAACTCCCTTAAGGCCCGTTATGAGCGCATTAGCTTTATCCTGTTTCTCAGAAATCTCCTCTCGCAATTTATCTCTAGAATTCTTGAGATTCTTGACTTTGTCATTGACAGTATCTCTTTGACTTTTTATTGCTCTAATCTTTTCACCTAATTCCTTTAGTTCTGAATTCAATAGATTACGTGTACCAATCCATGTTTTACATTCATTGCGAAAGTGAACATGTTTTTCTTTTAGGGGTTCTATTTTTTTAACAATATCATCGATTACTTTATGTTTGGACTCAGATGTAGTTTCGACCAGCTTCGTTACACCTTGTGATGCCATGTTTTCATTGAATAGTGCCTGTTATCTTATGTTTATAACATCAAATGTTTGTTCTTGAATTCTATGAGACAAGACGTTTTTCCTTGATATTACCCAACTATATACTTACTGGTTTTTCAGTAGAAGAATATCCGCATTTCTCGCATATATATTTGAACATGTAACTGTAGTCTCTAATTGAAGCTTTCTTCGATAGAATCGCCCCACATTTTGGACATTTCTCGATATTTTCTTCTTTCACTTGTATAGCCTTCATCACTCATTTCTTTTCAGTATTTGTTTAGATATTTACCTGTATTAATGATATTATTTCTAAAATGAAGATAAAGAAATCCATGTTTACCAACCCTTAAGAAGCTTATCCAACACCTTTCCTGCCAAATTTTCTTCGCGTGGGATCCATTTGATTATAATCTCTCTATCACGAGAAAGAGTTCTCACTTTCGAAGCCAATTTTCTTAGCTCAGAGTTTCTTATTTTATATTCTCTTTCTAATTGTTTTACGGCCAGTAGACTGTCTGAGTATATTGTCATGTCTACATCCGTTAGCTCTTGGAGAGCAGCTATTATTGCTTTGTATTCAGCCTGGTTATTCGTCAACAGTTCTTCTCTGAATATCTTAGGTTTTTGGCCAGGGATGAGATAGCAATAAGTTCCATTCTTCCCTGAACCGTCAACATAAACATCCAAGTTTCACACGACAGAATCCGGAGCATAGGTAGATGAGCTTTAAGGTTTCTCAATTAAGATTCGGGCGTCTACTACACTGGCACCTTTCTCATATGCCATTATTGGATTTAGGTCCATTTGATTTATCATAGGTAGATCCATTATAAGTCGACTTGCAGCCAACAAGATGTCAACAATCGCTCCCTCATCCACTGGAGGCTGTCCTCGATATCCCTGAAGAATTGGGTAAGCCTTGATTTCGCGTATCATTGATTTGGCATCTGATTCATCAATGGGTGCAATTCTAAAAGTCACGTCTTTTAATATCTCTACAAACACGCCACCCAGACCAAACATCAATGTCTGTCCAAATTGCGGATCTTTCAATCCACCTATAATTATCTCGGTTCCCTTGGGAGCCATCTTCTGGACTAATATACCTTGTATTTTGGCATCGGTCTTGTAACGTTTCGAGCTATCAATGATCTGATTATATGCTTTCTCAACATCATTAGCATTATTCAAACCTATGACGACTCCACCTGCATCCGTTTTATGCAGAATATCCTGTGAGACAATCTTTAAGACAATTGGATATCCAAAACTCTCCGATATTTTGATTGCTTCTTCTGCATTTGTTGCTACCGAAAAATCAGGTGTGGATATTCCATATTCTTTGCATATAGTCTTAGCTTCAGGTTCGATAAGGGCTAATCTGTTTTCATTTAGAGCATTTTTGATAATTGTCTCCGACTCTCTTCCCATCAGTTACACCTACACTCAATACAAGATGATACCATAGCTAGTTCAATTCTTATTATGTTATATGTCTTATCCGTGATCATAATCATATGATCTTTCGATATACAGCGTTTTTCGAACTACTCTTCGAATTCAACACTTAAGCGTTTCTCCATATTATGATAGGATAAAAATTAATCGGAAAAAATAATCTCAATCATGGTCTAGGTTCTTCTCCTCCGAGCAATATTCTTGTAAGATAAGCATGTAGCTCTATGAATCCGATTTCTTGCTTTGATGCTATTGGTATCAGATCAAAATTCATACCTGTTCTTAAAATCGCTTCTGATAAATCTCTACCAATGATTCCGGCAGTCTTGTTCTGCAAAGTATCGAGTGCGTCAATCAACTTTGAATGATCGTCAGACCAATCAAGAGTCTCCTGAAGTTTCTCTTCTTCCATTAGATCTTGCTTCGTCAAAACATGAACCTGCGGTTTAAGGAGTCTTGAGTGAATCGCTGCTGCAAGAAATGTATTCGATATATAATTCAGCGGAGTGGATGAAAATACACCATCAAATAAATAAACAACAGCCTTCGGGCAATTGGCAATACCATCCACTATAAAGGGTCCAGAATTCCTCATTGCAAATAACTCAATTTGTCCTGGAGTATCAATAAGCACTATATCTGCTTCAAGATCTTCTAATTCATCTCTAATAGTTTCTATATTATCACCAATCAGATCTGCAGCAACAATAAGAGCACCATTTGGACCAAGTTGATATTTCTCCATTACATCTTCCAAACTAATCTGGGTCCTAACATCAATGTCCGGATTATATGGAAGATTTATGACTCCTGGATCAAGATTTACTGCAATCGCATTCTGTTCATTAAGTTTTAGCCATTCTTTGAAATTTCCAACCAATGATGACTTGCCAGAGCCTGCCATACCCACAAAAAAAATTATGTTCATTAGAATTAACCTTCATTCACATTCAGAAGAAAGCCTTCTCTATTTGATGATATCTCTACTTAGATTCATCCACTCAAGTTTGTGTTTACTTAGAAGTCTAGTCATCAATATGAGCGCCTGCATTATTCGATTCTCACCTGTTTTTTGCTTCTTTGATTTGGCAGTAAAATGAAGTTCTAGGAAACTCTCCCCGCTCCCTTCTCCTCCCTGTGCATGTGATTTAACATATATTTGATTGATTTCTTCCAATACCTCATCTATTAATGGCGCAATTTGAGATTCAAGTAGTCCGTATATTATGAAACTTGTTTCATAAAAAAAAGTAGGGATCCTTTTTTTCTTGATTAGGGAAGTTATATTATTTTTAAAAATTGCTTTAAGCTCTGTTG
>DAOUZW010000006.1 GCA_030671315.1 Candidatus Bathyarchaeota archaeon | reverse complement strand
TTTCTGATAGAATATGCTACATTTTTTGTAAGGATGACCTTTAATCCTTCGTCAAGATGGCTTTTGAGAGCCTCAGAGAAATTTCCTCCACCAATGGTCTCGCCCTTTATGAAAAGATTTGATCGAAGTTTTGTGAAATATTTGATCTTTTTTGAATAAACCGCAGCTGGACTGGGAAGCACGAACTTTATACAGTTTTCCAGCTCTTTTTGATCATCATAAAGTAGAATGTCTTCTGTTCCCGAACCAATATCCAAGGCTAATATTCTCAATACATTATTTACCTCTCAACAATGGTACCGAATATTATCGTATAGATATTAGGTTCTTTCAACTAGTGTAGACACAAATCTTGTCTTGAAAGGTTAATATTATTCATTATTCTAGAACTATCAATAATGATAGGTGGGAATAGAGTATAAAGAATGATGTGCAGCCTGCAGAGAAATTGAAGCGAGAAATCGCTAGATCATATGACTCGAATCCTAAAGGTTGGAATGTCTTTGTCGGCCGAGATAACCGGAAATTCAGCCAAGCCTTGATATCAAATGGTTCTAATGTTTGGGTTTTGAAAGAAGAAATTATTAACCCATACAAGTCTGTTGGACTTGGTGTCAAATTAGTTGATCGATTAGATTCTCTGAAAAGTGCGGTGCCACAAGAATTTGGGTTACGGCCACTAAATCAGAGACAAATAAGAGGACTTATCGACTTAACTAAGAAAGAGAAATCACCTAGAGATTTCCTACTTGGAATAATGAAGTCGAAACCTGTCTCCTCAGGTAATATAACAAGTCCTTTGATTCTTCAAGGTCCTATTATGAGTACTGAGAATCCGCTAAGCCTACTCTCGGATAAGCATCGAGAGCTTGACCGTAAATTGAATAGTGAATTGAATAGGCTGCTATTAAGAAAATATCCTCAGACAGTATTACCTTACCTTTGATATTTCTTTGATTTTTTCCTTTTTTATCGAGGAATAGTTAAGTATCTTCGTTTAATCATCATCTTAACACGCGTTTTATTAGTTGATGCTTTATGACTTTGAAAAGTCAACAGGTAGTAATGGCAGCTCTGAATGCAACTCTATATGCAGTATTTGGTTACATGACATTTCTTGGAATATTTGCTCCAATAGTTGGTATTGTTCGTTTTTGGGGGCCAGCTGTCGTGGTTCCAGCAGTATTTGCAGCCCTTTTTGGAGGAATGGTTGGTGGTGTTGGTGCTGCGATTGGCATCTTCATAAGTGACATGATTATCCATGGAAATATGCTGTTGAGCCTTGCTGTAGGAGTTCCAGCAAATTTTGTTATGTTTTATATTATTGGGGAATTTGGACGAACTAGGCCTAAAATATCAGTAGTAAACATGGGATTGATAGCGAGTTGCTTAATTATTCTTGCAATGTTCGTAATGCGATTGTTTTTGAGTTCTGAATTTACTTTTGAAGCTATTGCTATTCTGATAAGTTTCACGTTGATTAGTATTATTTTAGTCATCGCATTGGTTAAGTTCTGGGCTCGTTGGCGCTGGTTTACAGTTGCTTCAATAGTTGGAAATGCTTTGGGAAGCGCGATAGTAGGTGTAGGTGTCTGGTTGTTTAGCCAATTTTTTATTCTCCCTCTGAACTTTGGTCATAAGTTATCGTTTACTGCAGCTGTTATCTGGTTCACGTGGACATTTACAAATCAGATGCCTTTCTTGCTTATTTTTGGACCACCAATTCTGAAGGCGTGCTATAGAGCTTTCCCCTCACTCGTTGAGCCTCGTTCTTTGGATTCATAAAGCATTATAAAATAGTCTTATTGACTTGATCTGGAAAGCGGGGGTTGCCAAGCCAGGTCAAAGAACTCGGTTGAACCGAGGTTTGAAGGCGCAGGACTGAGGTTGTGTATATTCATCTGTATGTTGATGTCATAGCAGAACTCCTGTCCCGCAGGGGTTCGAGGGTTCAAATCCCTCTCCCCGCACCATTTTACTGGTAAATTGGTGCTGAAATCCCTCTCCCCGCACCACCATAATTTTAGATGTTGGCGAAGAGATCAAGACCCTATTTTGTCTCAAAAAAACTGGCGAGCTGGAGGGCAAAATAAGCTGAAATTTCTTCTAAAACGTTCAGAAAGACCTTATTTTGAATGAATTAATATTTTATAATTTTGTGTGGCCAAGTATAATTTAAAATTAACATTATTAGAGATACCTGTAAGCATGACTATTTAAGTCAAGTTGAAGAGATTTCGGCTCATCTGAAAAAAAATTCTTTTATCGCTCAATAGTGCACGCTATAAATCAGATTCGAGATTTAATAAAAATATACTCTTATTCCCATGTTCCATGTCAACTATTTTCGAGCTCAAGCATCAATTAATTGTTGAGTTTCATTGAAACAACATAATTTCCCCTATTCTAAACAAATAATTAGAAAGGAGGTGTGGTTTTGAATGACAACGAAAAAAAAGGAAAATACAACCCCAATTGCAGAACTTCATAACAAATTAGAATATGCTAACAAAACTGCGAATGAGTATAAGGCTCAGCTTAAAGTTGTGATGAACAGGAAACCTGTACAAACTGCAGCAGTGCTTTTCTTGGCTGGATTGGTATCAGGTGTTATTGTAGGTGCAGTGAAATCAAGACATAGTTAAGACTTGTTGAACCCTGTTGATCCAACATTCTATCTTTTATTCATTAGTTATTTTTTAAATCATTTTTTTTAACTAAAAAAGATTCTTTTTTAAAAATTAGTCAATATTCTCGAGAATTACTTGCAAAGGATCTTCCATATTATCTAATAATTCTTGAGCCTTCTTTTGACATTCTTTTCTATAACCATCATCATCAATCCAACGTAATGTCTGTTGAGATATTGATTTTGGATCCATATTACGAGTTAGCAGACCTTTCCCTTGAAGGTAAGACTCCACATATGTCGGTCCAGACGGAAAATATGATAGTGTTGGAACACCCATCAAAGCCGCTTCGGCAGTCATAGTACCTCCACCACCTATGAATACTGAAGAAAATGCTAAGAGGGCGGGACCATAGACCATGGTCTTTGGCACAATTACTTTTCCCTTAAATTCTTTCAATAACTTGTAATGATGATTATATCGCGGAAGAACAACTATTCTGGCTTCTCCACATTTTTTTAATAATTCATCAAGAATCTTTGAAGCCAGATTCCTCCAGTCACCTTCCTTATTCAAGAGATATGCTGCAAATGATTCTTCAAGTCTCAATATGATTAACTTATCTTTGGGATTCAGACCTAACTTACGGATAATTTTAGGATCCTTTTTCAAGTTTTTTATCCAAACGTAAGGATCCAAAGCATTGTATTGAATTATCTTTGATTTTGATATACCATATCGGATCCAGTCTTCTTTGGGAATAATTGCTGGAGAAAAAAGTTTGTTCGCTAAAGGAACCGTTAACCTAGAAACAGCCTCTGCATGTGGAGAGTCACTGACACAATAATATGGAATTGATAGACCATAGGCTGCCCTTGCGGCCTCAACCGAAGGATAAGCTAAAACCAATTCTACATTTAGATTCTTCATCAAACGTGCAAGTCTGGATGTTCTTTTCAGACTCTCATGTAACTTACCCTCTAAATTTAGTCGATAAGTTCCAATAATCCGAGCTTTAATCTTCTTCAATCGTAAAAGATAGAGAGTCTCATGGAATCTCCTTGTAACCCTAACTACCTCATGTCCTTTCTCTTCTATCCTGTTAGACAGTTCTCCAAGAAAGAGTGCTTGCTTTGGAGTAAGCATATCTACAAGTATCTTCAAGTCAAGCCCACGCAAACTTTCCAATACTTCGATCTAATTCGATTCAAATATGACACTTTCTCCAAATAAGCCAAATCTATTATCATATAACTCGTCAAATTCATTAAATACTCATATTTTTGAGTATAATGACGGCTTAATAATATAATAGAACAAGATCTCAACAAATCATGATTTATCTATAGATGGTGAAAAACACTGACTATAATGAAACTCAAACCTGATATGATTCCAAAAAAACTTGCACGCGGAAATATTACCGTTGCTGTTATCGGACTGGGATGGATGGGTCTCCCTCTGGCCTGCCTCTTCGCAGAGGCGGGAGCGAAAGTGCTTGGCGCAGACAAAAACCAAAAACTAGTAGATAAGTTAAACAGAGGAGAATCTCCATTCGAAGAACCAAAACTCGGCCAACTAATAGCTAAACACGTTAGCTCAGGTAAACTAAAATCTCTGAATAATGTCGAAAATGCCGCTTCAGGTAGTGAAGTAATAATAATTACTGTACCAACCTTAGTAGATAATCAAAAACAAGCAGACTACTCTATTCTCGAATCCGCCTGCAAAGAATTGGGCAAAGGTTTGATCCCTGGAGCATTAGTAATACTCATGAGCACCGTGGCTCCGAACGTAGTTGAGAAAATCGTAAAACCCATCCTAGAGAAACATTCAGGCCTTATCACAGGAGAAGACTTTGGACTAGCTTACAGTCCTATTAGAGCGATGTCGGGAAGAGCCCTAAAGGACATCCAAGAATACAAGAAAATAGTCGGTGGATTTGATGACGCCAGCTTAAAGGCTGCCTCAGCAGTTCTTAGTACAATAGCAAAATCAGGCATCATAAGGACAAGCAATTTAAAAACAGCTGAAGCATCCAAGCTATTCGAGACAATCTATAGAGATCTCAATATAGCATTAGCAAACGAACTAGCGCTATATTGTGAAAGAGCAGAGATAGATTATTACGAGGCTATGAAAGCAGCAAACACTCAACCATACTCACATCTACATCGTCCAGGAATTGGAGTGGGAGGCCATTGCCTACCACTTTATCCCTATATGCTACAGACGGAAGCACAATCCGTAGGATTGAAACTCAAACTCATCAAAGATGCAAGAAGAATCAATGATGAAATGCCCAAACATGTCGCAAGGCTTGCCGCCTCAGGATTACGACAAGTAGGACGATCTCTTACCAGAGCAAAAGTTACAATCCTTGGTATCTCATACCGAGCCAATGCCAAGGAAACACGTTATTCACCAACAATCGAATTAATTGAAGCTCTCAAAAGAAGAGGAAGTAAAGTCAAAGTATATGATCCAAAATTCATATTTGCAGAAATAAAAACGATGGGTTATGAATCTGAAGCCACTATTGAAACTGTCCTGAAAGACGCAGAATGCATAATATTAACTGTAGGACACGACGAATTTAAAGAACTAGACTCATTGAAACTTGCCTCCCTTTCTGCAAAAGGATGCGTTGTGGTTGATGCAGCTGGAATCCTAAAACCAAAAGAGATAGAAAAAACCGGAATGATCTACAGAGGCGTCGGAAGAGGCGTCTGGACAAAATAACTACCTGCTATTGAGATAATTATCTAAAATAGGTTTACACATCTTGAAAAGAAAATTGATGGAAATACTTGCATGCCCAATTGACAAACATCACCCACTCGACCTTCACGTATTTGATGAGAAAAATGAGGTTGTAGAGGGAATAATAGTATGTTCTGAGTGCAACCGATTCTACCCGATAATTGATGAGATACCACACATGCTACCAGATAATCTTAGATCAAAAGATGAAGATTTGAAATTCCTCAAGAAATGGATCGAAAAACTTCCTGAAAAAGTGAAAACACAAGGAAAACCTTTCAATCTAGAAAATAATTGAAACTTGATTTGCCCTCTGAAAAATAGCTAAAAAATAAACTATAATTTTATTTAATGGAAGAACTCAACAAAGACAAAACGTCATCTCATAAATATGAAAATATCTGACCATAGAGATGTAAGAAATATAGCCCGGTAGTGTAGTGGACAAAGAAATTCTAACCGTTCAAGCATAGCGGGCCTTGGACCCGTTGACGGGAGTTCGAATCTCCCCCGGGCTACCATACACCACCAAATTAATTGGAACCCTATTGCTTCGCATAATATCTAAATTAAAAAAGTTGATAGGGAACTCTATATTATTATACTCGTTAAATTAAGTGGAGTTCAAGTAGGAGAACAATGTCGAAACTTCGAGTAGTAAAACGGAATACTGAGATATACATTGAAGACGAAGATAATGCGCCAGTAATAATACCTATTTCAAACGCTGAATTAAAGCCACACGAAGTCTATGAAGGAATTCTTGAAAAAGGCCTTGCAGTTCCGAGTAAAGAAGACTTCCTTTACGTATTGATGCAAGTAATATACAAAGGAGAAGACTTCGAAGTAGTTATGCCTTAGATCTAAATCAAGTCTAGATGTATATTATTCAGAATAAAAATACAAATCGGTAACCTAAGGAAATGAATTTAGAAGATTACTTAGCTTTACTATAAAGTCTGGATAAGGGATATTCTTGTCTTACCGAATTGGACATCTTGCAGGCTTTCAAATAGCAATTCACTATAGCTGGATCTTCATCTTCATTTTGATCCTTCTGATACTATCTACAGGATACATGCCTTTCAACTATCCAGGTCTATCCGCAATAACATACTGGATAATCGGATTAATAGCAACAATTATGCTCTTTGCATCTGTTCTCTTTCACGAATTATGTCATTCAATAGTAGCTCGAAGATATGGTCTGCCGATAGCTAGAATCACATTATTCTTCTTCGGAGGAGTCTCCGAAATGACCGAGGAACCTCAAGACCCACGTATTGAATTGAAAATGGCTGCGGCAGGTCCTGTCTCAAGCTTACTACTAGCAGCTGTATTTGGCATCGCATACTATTCTACTTCAAGCCTTCAGATGCCACCCCAAATTAATGCTCCTCTTGAGTATGGATTTTGGATAAACACATTTCTTGCTGGATTTAACCTTCTGCCTGGCTTTCCAATGGACGGTGGTAGAATATTACGTGCATCGTTATGGTTATGGAGAAAAGACTTAGTTGGCGCAACAAAAATTGCAGTTAGAATTGGCGTCTGGTTAGCTTATCTTATGATTGCCATTGGTATATTACTGACCTTTGTGGGTTTGTGGCCGACAGGGATTTGGCTTGTCTTCATAGGATTTTTCCTTAAAAGCGGAGCCGAATCAAGCCTCAGACATACTCTGGTCAACAAGGCACTTTTGGGAATCTCAATTGAAGAAATAATGACCAAAGATGTCAAGACTATTGAGCCCGACATAAGCATAGACCTTTTCGTAAATGAATATCTGCTTCAATACAGACATGAAGTATATCCCGTATTGAAAGATGGAAAAATTCTAGGTTTAGCATCTATACAAGATGCAAAACAGATTCCAAAAGATCGTTGGAAAACAACTTCTGTGAAGGATATTACCAGACCGAATGAGAAGATTGTAATGGTAAGACCGGATAGAGAAGCTATTGATGCTTTAATGAAAATGTCAAAACATGATGTAGGTCAGGTCTTGGTAGTAGTCGATGGAGATCTTCTGGGAATAGTAACCCACAGCGATATATTACAAGTTGTCAAAGCAAAGACAGAGCTAAATCTATAAAGTAAATTCACAATAGACAATTTGTAGTGACTGATTTGGCTAAGGATCTAATATGTGGCATGAACGTTGATGAAAAAACATGCAAATTAACCAGTCAATATCAAGGAAAAACATACTTCTTCTGTTCCCCAAACTGTAAAGAAAATTTCGAAAATGATCCAAGCAAATATGTTGATTGAAGAGAAACTAATTACTTGTGATCTATCAAATTGAATCAATCTAATTTAGAGATCTTCTATAAAATGTAAAATAACTATTGACTGAACCAGACTTGAATTAAATTAAGAATCACTGACTTCTATGAGGAAAATACAAATCAGATAGGATGATTAAAGTTGAAATCGTCAATAACAAACTTTCAAGATGATTTCTACAAAGGAAAAAAAGTACTAGTCAGACTAGATTTTAATGTTCCCATCAGCAACGGAGAAGTTGAAGACGATTTCCGGATAAGAAGTTCAATTCCTACATTAGAATACCTCTCAAGAAGAGGAGCAAAACTAATCATCATATCACATCTAGGAAGACCTAAAGGAAAACCTGAATCATATTTGTCATTAAAACCAGTAATTAATCGATTACAATCTCTTCTTCCAGAAAAAAAAATTGATTGGATTGACGAATGTATTGGCTTTAAGGTTGAAAATAGAATTCAAAAATTACAAAATGGCGAAATCTTGCTGCTTGAAAATTTACGTTTTCATTCTGAAGAAGAAAAAAATGATGAAAAATTCGCTCAATCTTTAGCTTCTTACGCAGAGATATTTGTTAATGATGCCTTTAGTGTTTCACATAGAAAACATGCATCAGTTTATGGCGTCCCAACCCTATTACAATATAGACTAGCAGGTCTTCAACTGCAGAAAGAATTGAAATATCTCACGAAGATAAGAGATGAGCCGGAACACCCATTCGTTTTAGTTATTGGAGGAGCAAAAATACGCGATAAAATAGATGCTCTGCAAAGACTTATTGATAAAGCTGAGAAAGTACTTGTTGGAGGCGCGATAGCTTACACTTTTCTTGCTTCAAAAGGATATTCCGTAGGTAAATCTCCTGTAGAAGATGATTACATCTCTTGGGCAGCTGAAATTCTTGAGAAGAAAGAGAAGATTTTACTTCCAGAAGACCATTTTGTTGCTCCGAATATTGATGAGCGAAATTCTATTCAACTTGTTGGTAACGAGATTCCATCTGATATGATAGGTTTTGATATAGGCCCAAAAACCTCACAAAACTACATGTCTATTATATCATCTACTAATGGTACAGTATTCTGGAACGGTCCTATGGGTTTATTTGAGATAAGAGAATTCTCTCATGGAACCATGGACATAGTAATAGCTACCATTTTAGCTCGATTACGTGGAGCCGAGACGATTGTCGGAGGTGGCGATTCAGTGTCTGCTTTACGAAAGATTATAGCAAATAAATCTGAGGTAAGTCATATATCAACAGGTGGTGGTGCCTCACTTGAATATATTGGAGGTAAAGTCCTACCAGGCATAGAGATACTCAAAGATAAATGAGAGAAATCTCATCATGCAAAAGACTAGCTTTTTTTAAAATAATAGAATAATCTTGAAACAGCAGTTAGTAAAGACTGGAGTTTCGGCAATGTCTAAACCTGAAAAAATCTATAGATCAATTTATTGATGGACTAATATGCTCACTAAAACTGGAAACGATCGTAATCAGACATCGCATAGAGTTATATTACATATCGACCTCGATGCATTTTTCGCCTCAGTAGAAGAGGTAAATCATCCAGAATTGAAAGGTAGACCGATAATAGTTGGAGCTGATCCGAAGCAAGGAAAAGGTCGTGGAGTTGTAAGTACATGCAACTATGAGGCTAGAAAATTTGGTTTACATTCTGCGATGCCAATATCACATGCTTGGAAGTTATGCCCTCAAGCAGCCTATTTGTCAGTAAATATGCCATTATATGAGGAAGTTTCAAAACGAATAATCAATATTCTAAAGCCATTTGCGGATAGATTAGAACAAGTAAGTATAGACGAAGCATTTCTTGATATTAGTCATAAAGTAGCTGATTTGAAAGAAGCCAAAACATTAGCGGAAGAAATCAAATCTATTATTCTGGATAGAGAAAGTCTGACATGCTCTATTGGAATAGGCCCGAATAAATTGGTAGCAAAGATAGCCAGTGATCACAGGAAACCAAATGGATTAACAATTGTCTCAAAATATGATGTAAAAAAATTTCTTGCTCCTTTAAATGTAGAAGAATTAGGTGGGATAGGTAGTAAGACTAAGGAACGTTTGAATTCTATAGGAATAAAAACGATAGACGATTTGTCATCTTATGATATTAAAGAACTTAAAGACATTTTTGGAGCTTGGGGAGAAGAATTTCATCGTATGGCATATGGAATAGATGAATCGGAGATAATTGAAGAATGGATACCTAAATCCTTCAGTAGAGAGTATACATTTGATCAAGATACTTCGAATTTTGATAAAATAAAATTCATTGTCAATAAATTATGTCAGGAAGTTTCTTTAGAAACTAAAGAGAATGGTTTCTCATTCAGAACTATTACTGTTAAAATTCGATATGAAAATTTTGAAACTCACACTCATTCTAAGACATTATCATTTCCTACTTCAAGTACTGAAATTATGAAAAATACTTCAATGATGCTCCTTAGTCCGTTTCTTAGATCAGATAGGAAAATACGTCTATTAGGTATTAGAGCTTCAAATCTTAGTGAAAAAGTTCATCAGAAAACTCTTGAAGGAACTAATCATTCCTATTCTCTTTGAACAGCTGACGTGTAGACCTTACATCTTTATTTAAGTCTAGAACTAAGTTTCAGGAACTCAGATGGTATAAATGAATAGTGATGTGATGATCAAATCGGATTATTCTTTTCCTGTCTATAGGAGAGGAAAGGTACGTGACTTGTATGATTTATTAGACTCTCTCCTAATTGTATCTACAGATAGAATTTCAGCTTTTGATGTTGTTTTTCCTAATGGTATACCCAAAAAAGGATCCGCATTAAACAATTTATCTGCTCATTGGTTTGAAAAGACCCAACCTATATTTCCCAATCATTTCATTGAAAAAAAGGACGATAGAAGCATTAGAGTAGTGAAAGCAGATAGAATAGACATTGAATTTGTAGCTAGGAGCTTCTTATATGGTTCAGCTTGGAGAAATTATTCTAAAGGCAAGCACGTAATAAGTGGAGTAAATCTACCGAACGGATTACGATTAGCTGAAAAACTTCCTGAAATTATACTCACTCCTACTACAAAGAGTGATGTTGGTCATGACCTTGAACTATCGAAAAATGAAGCTATAGAGAGAGATCTAGTTTCAAGAGATGAATGGATAGCTCTAGAGGAAGCTACGTTAAGACTTTACGAATTCTATACTTCAGAAGCTTCTCAAAAGGGATTAATCATTCCAGATTTCAAACTCGAATTTGGAAGAGTTAGAGATGAACTTATCCAGATCGATGAACCACCAACACATGATTCTGCACGTCTATGGTCAAAAGAGAAATACGAAATAGGTAAGAAACAGGAAGGTTACTCTTTGGATAAAGAATTCCTTAGGGATTTCCTCATAAGGAGAGGATACATGGGTGATGGAACTCCTCCAAATCTTCCAACTTTACTCATCGAACAGATTTCAACTCGATGTGTTGGAGCATACGAAGTTCTTACAGGTCAAACCAAGTTAAATGATCTTCAACTAATGAGTGTTGATCAAGTTATTAATGAACTAAAAACAGAAGAAAAATAAAACTTCTGTTACTAGTAATAAGTCTAGTAAAAATCTAAACCCTAATTACTGCGTATCCCGAGGCTTTCTGAAGTCGATTCATTATCGCAAGACCGATTCCTTCTTCATCAACACCTTCAGCTATTATTAGATCTAGGTTCAATTCATCAAATCTTCTTAGAATATCAAAAAGATTTTTTGCAATTTCATTCTTTGAATATCCAAGGTTCTCTATGTGATCAGCTGGATATTTTCTCTCAGATACTGACGCTATACCTACTTTCATTTTTTTCATGTGCAGGTCGTGTATCAACTCTTCAATCTTGAAATGAATGTTTTCTCTGTTTCCTACAATAACCATTAGTTTTGCCTTCGGTGCGTAATGCCTATATTTCATTCCAGGTGATTTTGGAATGGTTTCTAAGTCAGCATGATTTCCTAAGATTGATGGGTGAAGTTCAATTTTTTTTAGTTCAGGTTTAAGCATCTCTAGGGTGACAGCCCCAGGACGAAGTATTTGTGGAGTTTCGACAGTAAGATCTACTACCGTAGATTCTAATCCCAATTTGGTAGGTCCTCCATCTATTATTAAATCGATTTTCTCCTTCAGGTCTTGAAAAACATGCTCAGCTCTAGTGGGGCTTGGTCTTCCAGCTCTATTCGCTGAAGGAGCTGCTATTGGTGTCTGAGACGCTTGTATCAGATCGATGGCGATCCTATTTTCAGGCATTCTTATTGCTACAGTGGCAAGTCTAGCAGTTGTTTCATCAGGTACTATAGGTTTTTTTTCTAATACAATCGTAAGAGGTCCAGGAAAGAATTTGTGAATAAGGTTGTTGGCTTCTTTAGGAATATTTTTTGCAAGAATGTAGATATCATCTTTGTCAGCAATGTGTACGATAAGAGGATTATCCATCGGCCTTTCCTTAGCAAAAAAAATTTTCTTTACAGCATTAGAATTAAGAGCATCTGCTCCTAATCCATAAACAGTCTCAGTGGGAAAAGCCACAAGCCGACTCTTTTTTATTATGTCAGCTGCCTTTTTGAGTATTACCTTCTCTGGCTTTTGAGGATTAACCTTGTAGATATCTGTCATTCTACTTTGAAAAATTTGATTTCTGATATAAACAGTTAGCTATCCCCTAAAATGAGGGGATTATTATCTGATATTTATTGCCACTTAAAATATTACTCAAGATGAGATGGTTTAGCTTGATACTTTATGCACGGATCTTATCATCGTCACTATCATACTTTAGAAGAAGTGAGTCCCGTCCCCATTCTATAATCCAAGAAAAATCTGACTCTGCATCAAAATCTGCCACTTCTCCTTTGAGCGAATCAAGTAGTTCTTCCTTAGAGACTTCGCAATTTTCTTGGTTTCTAATGAAATTCATAATTTTCTTGAAAGATTCAAGGTTAGATACATATTTGTTAAGCAATTTTTTCCTTACTTTTGGATCTTGTGAAAGAAATTCTCTTCCTGTTTCTGTTAGGATAAGATCGCCAGAGTCAACTTTAATAAAACTTAGAAGCTCAGCGGCATCTACAGCTGGGAGTAGGTCGTCTAGCTCTAGAATTAGGTCATCTGCAACTTTTGCTACATCAACTCTTCCTTTGAAGTCCTCTAAAACTTCAAGGAGACCGATCATCTGACCGACATGTGCCCTTGGTAATGCAAGCAAGGGATTATCTTCAACCCTCTATTAACATTCGAATTTTAGATCTAACAGATAACTTTTTGCCTCTATGCTATAAGTCCTGTTATCTCGTCAACGATTTTATATAGTTCATTGCTTCGAGGATCTCTAGGTCTTGGGAGAGTAACTTCAAGCTCTTTTGCTATTTTTCCAGGTCTGGAAGTGATTATAACAATTCTATCAGCCATGTAAACGGCTTCCTCAACGTTGTGTGTTACCATTATGACCGCTTCTGGAGCTACACTTGGATCCAACCACAGATCCAAGACTTCCTCTCTAAGGTGTGTTGCTGTTAGTGCATCTAAAGATGAGAATGGTTCATCCATTAATATTAATTCAGGATCTGGAATTAGACCTCTTGCAAGACCTACTCTCTGTTTCATACCTCTTGCAAGTTCTCTTGGATATGCTTCTTCAAAACCGCTTAAACCCATAAATTCTATGATTTTAAGTACTCTTGCACGTTTTTCGGATTTCGAAAAAGACTTCCCTTGTAAACCCAATTCAATATTTTCAAATACTGTCAACCATGGGAAGAGAGCAAATGTCTGAAACACCATGCTCATTCCCTTGCAAATATCCTCAACTCTCTCACCACGATAATATACAGCACCATCTGTTGGCTTTGTCAGACCAATAATAATACGTAACAATGTAGACTTTCCACATCCTGATGGTCCTACGACTCCAACGAACTCATTTTCATTGATAGATAGACTGAGTTTATCTAGAATTAGATCAGATCTTGATTTGCCAAATGCATGGGAAACATTCTGAATGTCAACAAGTGAAGCCATGAAATAATACTACTCCATTAGATATTTTGAAAGAACATATTTATACAAGGGTCTCCAAATTAGTTTGTTTATTATCATTATTGTAACTACCATGACTACTATAATGAGTAAAAGCAAACCTACACTACCTAGTTCATATGCAGCTATATCAAGAAGAGCACCAATTCCAAGGACAGCAAGTATATCATTCCCAAATACAATATACTCAGTTACTACTAAGGCGTTCCATCCGCCACCCCAAGCTGTTATACTACCTGTAACAAAAGACGGCATAACCGCGGGAAGAATTAATTTCTTCCATTTATTGACTCCTTTTAATTTGTACATATTTGATGTCTCAATTAGATCCGAAGGAATAGCTATCATTCCACCTATTAGATTAAAGAGAAGGTACCATTGCATACCAGTCATCGTCAGTATAATCGATGTTAAATACAGACCTCCCGGTAAATCAATTGTCGCAAGAATCATAATCGGAAAAATTGCGGTAGCAGGGATTGCAGCAAAAACTTGAATAATAAACATATTTGTTCCAAAACTCCTCCTTTTACTTGCGATCACTGCAGCTAAGGGCAAAGTCCAAGCAACACTAAGAACATATGCTAGGAAAAGACGTATCAAAGACGATCCTAAAGCAACAGGTATCACACTTAATTCCTGTATTAATAAAATATCTCTCATAATACTATCAGATATTCTTGGTAAGACTGGTATGTAGAAGAGAATTTTTTGAATTGAAATAATAATAAGTATCAATACCACGGAGAGAAAAGAGAAAAAGAATATCAGTCGACCATGTTTGGTCAAGAATGTTGTTGGTTTTTTTGTGACATATTGCATGCTTCCAGCAAATTCTCTAACTCTACTTGGTACACGTTTAGGGAGATCTTGACTACTTAGAGCAAGGTGAGGTGTCAAACTGCTAATTCTAGCAAGAGTTGAAGTGGGTAAAAAAGACCGAATTTTAGTTCGTTCTATTATTACTGGGTCATATCTAAAATTCTCAGCATAATTCCGTAACGGTCGCCATATCAATAAATCAAAAGCTAGCACAGCTAGTATTAAAAATAAAAGGCCAATTATTGTTCCAGTTATATTTGCGGAATAGACCGACTCGGCAATATAGCTACCTATTCCAGGCATACTATATGTTGTTGATCCCAGAATTATTATCTCTGCAGCAACAAGAAAATACCATCCTCCAGCCCAAGACATCATACCATTGTAAACAAGTTTTGGCACGCATGCCGGTAAAATGAGGTTTCGAAATTTTGAAAGCCCTTTTAAATGAAATGCGTTCGATGCTTCCAGTAAATCATTAGGGATTGATGATACAGACTCATAAGTGGAAAAGGCAAGATTCCAAGCTTGGCATGTGAAAATCAGAAAGATAGCTGCCAGTTCTATACCTAACCAACTTTCTTGGAAAATTGCTATGAAGAAAAATATCGCTGCTGGAAAAAAACCCAGAATAGGTACTGACTGAAGCACGTCCAAAATCGGTAAAAAGGCCGATTCGGAGCGCCGGCTACGTGCCGCAGCTATTCCATATAGAATACCAAAGATATAGGCGATTAGTAGTGCAATAATTAATCTAGATAGAGAATAAGAAGTGTAGATTACAAGTCTCCAGACTTCTGTAAAGACGGCCACATTTATACCGTCGATCAGAAACATATTCTACACCTTGGATGTTCATAGTGATACACTTGCTTTGAATAATTTCTCTTCTTATACGCATTTTGGTTTTATATTTTCTTATTAGAAAAAATATGATACCAATAAAATTCTTGAGATCAAAGAATAAGTTTCTATCTTTCTGCATGATATTCTTGGATAGGTTTCATTGTCATGGTACCTTTTCTTAATGCTTTTCCAGCTTTCACGGCAGCTAATGCCGCTGGAATAGTAGTAATATATGGAACATTATGTTCTATTGCACCTCGTCTTATCTCATAACCGTCTTTTCTTGGTCCTTTTCCCCTTGGAGTGTTAATTATTAGATCAACCTCCTTATTGATTATGAAATCTACAATGTTTGGCCTACCCTCTGTGGTCTTAAGCAAGGTCTTTGTTTCAATACCAAAATTTCTCAGATATTCTGCAGTACCCTTAGTTGCAAGTATTGAAAAACCCAATTCTGTAAGGCCTTTGGCTACATCTACTGACTTAGCTTTGTCCCTATCTTTAACACTTAAGAAGGCTGTACCAGTAGCTGGAAGTCTCATGCCAGCTGCAAGTTCTGCTTTATAATAGGCTATTCCAAAATTATAATCAATCCCCATGACTTCACCTGTTGATTTCATCTCCGGAGACAAGATCGGGTCAACGCCAAGTAACTTAGTAAATGGGAAAACCGCTTCCTTCACAGCTACATGTTTTGATTCAAGTTTTTCCTTAATATTTAGCTCCCTAAGCTTTCGACCTACCATGAGCTTTGCAGCAATCTTTGCAAGTGGAAGTCCACTAGCTTTACTTACAAATGGAACAGTCCTTGAGGCTCTTGGATTTGCTTCTAAAACATAAACTACGTTATCTTTAACTGCATACTGTATATTTGTTAGACCAACGACTCCTAATGCTAATGCGATCTTTCTTGTATAATTCTTTACTTTATCAATTACTCTACTATCAAGACTAATTGGGGGAAGTGCACATGCAGAATCACCTGAGTGAACCCCAGCCTCTTCGATATGTTCCATTATTCCTCCTATAACTACATCTTCACCATCACAAAGAGCATCAACCTCGACCTCCAATGCATCTTCGATGAATTTGTCTATAAGAATTGGATTTTTAGGTGAGACTTCTATTGCTTCCGCGATATACTCCTTTAATGTATCGTCGTCATATATGATATCCATAGCTCGGCCCCCTAGAACATACGAGGGCCTAACCAGAACTGGGTATCCAAGTTTTCTAGCTACACTGATAGCTTCCTCAATATTATACGCTATTCCATTATCTGGTTGTGGAATACCTAAATCATTCAGTAATTTAGCAAATCTCTCCCTATTTTCTGCTTTATCAATAGCATCAGGTTTAGTCCCTAGTATTGGAACATCATGAGACAATTTTTTGGATATATTTAGAGGTGTCTGGCCTCCAAACTGTACAACTATTCCTTCGGGTCTCTCATTCTCTACGATATTTAGAACATCTTCATATGTTATCGGCTCAAAGTATAGTCTATCTGACGTATCATAATCAGTTGATACAGTCTCAGGATTACTGTTCACCATTACTGTCTCGTAATTTTCATCTTTTAAAGAAAATACACTATGAACACAGCAATAATCAAACTCAATTCCTTGCCCGATCCTATTCGGACCAGAACCCAGTATGATTATTTTCTTTTTTTCTGTAGGTGGACCATCGTTTTTTTCTTCATAAGTAGAATAGTAGTAGGGTGTTTTCGCTTCGAATTCTCCTGCACATGTATCAACCATCTTGTAGACTGGAGATATAATCTTCGATTTTCTTTTTTGTCTAATTTCGTCCTCTCTTGATTTAAGTAAAAATGCTAGCTGGGTATCTGAAAAACCAAGAGTCTTTGCCTCTTTAAGAAGATGATCGGGTATTGTATCAAGTTTATACATCTTGACCTCTTCTTCCATATTTACAATATTCTTTATTTTATGAATGAACCATGGATCAATGTTCGTTAATTTGGCTATCTTACTGATCGTGATTCCTTTTTTTATTGCATATCGTATGTAGAATATTCTTTCATGATCGTTTGCTCTAAGTTTTTGAATTATCTCCTTTATTGATGGATCTAAATCTTTGCTATCTGATCCTAAGCCTGCTCTTCCTATCTCAAGAGAACGGATAGCTTTCTGTAATGATTCTTCAAAGGTTCTTCCTATTGCCATAACCTCTCCTACACTTTTCATTTGAGTGGTCAAAGTATTGTTGCCAGTGGGAAACTTGTCAAAGGCGAAACGAGGGATTTTCACAACTACATAATCAATTGTGGGTTCAAAACAGGCTGGAGTCTCCTTAGTAATATCATTTGGAATCTCATCCAGTGTATATCCTATGGCAAGTTTTGCAGCTATCTTGGCTATTGGGAATCCTGTTGCCTTTGAGGCGAGAGCTGATGATCTTGATACTCTCGGATTCATCTCTATAGCCATGATTCTTCCGTTACGTGGATTTACTGCAAATTGTATGTTGCTGCCACCAGTTTCGACGCCGATTTCTCTCATTATTTTAATTGATGCGTCCCTGAGTTTTTGATACTCAAGATCTGTTAGAGTTTGAGCTGGAGCCACTGTTATGCTATCGCCTGTATGGATACCCATTGGATCCATGTTCTCGACTGGACATACAATTACAACATTGTCAGCTAGATCTCTCATTACTTCAAGCTCGTATTCCTTCCATCCAATGAGGCTTTCTTCGATTAACACTTGTTTTATCAAGCTCATGTCTAATCCCTGTTTGACTATCTTTCCAAGTTCCTTGATGTTGTGTGCAATTCCTCCACCTGTCCCAC
The DNA here is from genome assembly GCA_030671315.1 of Candidatus Bathyarchaeota archaeon. Taxonomy (GTDB): domain Archaea; phylum Thermoproteota; class Bathyarchaeia; order 40CM-2-53-6; family RBG-13-38-9; genus RBG-13-38-9. The sequence goes on along the minus strand of DAOUZW010000006.1, from coordinate 610 downwards.
CTAAGGTAAAAGATGGTCTAATCACAAGTGGATATCCGAGCTCATTCGCTACATCTGATGCGTCTTCTACTGTCTTGATGATTCTACTTTTTGGAATCTCTAGACCGATTCTTGTCATGGAATTTCTGAAAAGTTCCCTATCCTCTGCTTTCTTTATAGCCTCAAGTTTTGCGCCGATTAGTTCAACTTTATACTTGTCAAGCACTCCGTTTTCAGCGAGTATGGTGGCAAGATTTAGTCCTGTTTGACCACCTAGAGTGGGAAGAAGTGCATCTGGCCTCTCGATATCTATAATCCTTTCAAGTATCTCGGGAGTTAATGGTTCTATGTACGTTCTATCAGCTATCTCTGGATCAGTCATTATTGTTGCTGGGTTGGAATTTACTAAGACTACTGTGTAACCTTCTTCTCTCAGGGACTTGCAGGCTTGGCTTCCTGAATAGTCAAATTCAGCTGCTTGTCCAATAATTATTGGTCCAGAGCCTATCAGAAGTATTTTTTTAATATCCTCTCGTTTAGGCAAACTTAACGTTGCTCCAGCATCTGAATGAACTTATCAAAGAAGAAGTAAGTATCATGCGGTCCAGGACCTGCTTCAGGGTGATATTGA
>DAOUZW010000100.1 GCA_030671315.1 Candidatus Bathyarchaeota archaeon | reverse complement strand
AGGTAAAATAGGTGGTATGGCCTGCAATGAAAAAATAAAGGAAAACCTTGTTAAAAAACTGACTAGTAAAGCTCTAGGCCTATTGTTTTGTTCGCTGTGCAATGCTTCTCACTTATGTGTTAAAATCATCTCTACCTTGGCGAATTGTAACAAGTACTTATTGACGCTATCCAACTCTAATAATAAGATAAATATCTCATCAAATAATTAGGCACGATATCAATTCATGATCTCAATTACTATTATGCCCAGAACTAGAAAAATCACGCCTAATAGTACTGCTATCATTAATGCCTTCTGGTAGATAGGGGATATCTTCTGTGGTTTACCCATCCTTATAGACCACGTCAAGCATGTCGAATTCGGCTTTTGCAAAATCAGGCATAGATTGCTTAAACTTATCTAATAATCTAAGACATTCCTCATTCAGTTGTGATTGATTCCCCATAAAATAGACCTCGATATTTCTATATCTTCATCTTGTTCTAATACAAGTTAATGTGAGTTTCAATATTTACCCAAGAATAAGCATCTAACATTGGATCATATTTATGGATCCAATTGGATCTAATTAGATTATGTTTAGACGAAATAATCACCGGATAGAAGTAATCTGTAAACAAAGAACGCGAGGACTCACAATAGATCAGATAAATAGCGCTCTAAAAGAACAAGGTGAAAACATTCCAAGGAGTTCGATTGGGTATTATGTAAATAAATATTGTGATGATATGGATGGAAAACATGTCAAAACTAATCGTGTTGTGAAAAAACGAAAACCTCCAACTCCTGCAAGTTCTGAATTTGATAATGCCGTTCCTAGGACACTATTGTTCGGGGTACCGCCTCAGACGATTTCGAGAAAGAGCCGGTCTATGAATGAAATCTTTGAAAGAGAAAAGCGCGCGCTCGAAATAGGAAAAATTTCTAGATGTGTCTTTAATAAATTTGTTTGAAAATGATCCTGATATTTTGTCTAAGAGATTGGACATTTTAGTTAAAATCGTATTTTTGGAACCATATCTAAGAATCGATGTTGAAGACTTAATCGATAAAGTACGCATTTTATTAACAAGAAGTAAAAAATAAAAAACGGGTACACGTCTCCAAGAATAATATGATGAGTATTCCTCCTCGAAAGTTAATATGAAAAATAGGAAGAGCCCATATGATTTCTACAGGTGATGTTCTTAATAAACTGAGAAAAAAGGCTAGACCTGACCAATTGAAAGGAATGGCTAGATACGGAATAGTCATCGAAAAAAGATTAGGAGTATCAGTTCCCGAAATGCGCAGGTTGGCGAAAGAACTAGGTAAAAATCACAAGCTTGCGCTCAGTTTATGGAAAACAGGTATACCTGAAGCAAAGATCATCGCAGCCATGATTGATGAACCTGAAAAGGTAACAGAGAATCAGATGGAAGATTGGGTTAAAGACATCAATTCTTGGGATGTCTGTGATCAAGTATGTATGAATCTATTCGAGAAGACCCCTCTAGCTTGGAAAAAAATTCTTGACTGGTCAAAGAGAGAAGAAGAGTTCGTCAAAAGAACAGCATATTCTTTAATTGCTTGTTTGGCATGGCACGATAAGGAGGCAGAAGATCAAAAATTCATCAAATTATTTCCAGTGATAGAACTTGGAGCTACCGATGAACGTAACTTCGTAAAAAAAGCCGTTAATTGGGCTCTAAGAAACATCGGAAAAAGAAATCGTAAATTAAATAAAGTTGCTATTAATGCTGCTAGGAAGATTGGCCGTATTAACTCTAAAACAGCAAGATGGGTTGCATCCGACGCGATAAGAGAACTCAGCAGCGAAGCCGTCAAAAAAAGGCTAAAAAAATAGACTGTTAATATTCTCATGCTTTATGAAAATTAATGTCATGGGGTAAAAGCTCGAAAAATCTTAAGATAACTATTTTATATTGGACCGCGTAGCAACATCGTAAGTAATCTCAAATAAAAAGTGGTGAAAATTTAATGGCTTTATGTCTTCCAGGAGGCGGTTGTTATCCAACATACCCTGCCCCGTATACATCAGATCCTCAAGCGTATAATCCGTACTATTACGAGCCAAGTCTTTTCAGTGTTCAATATAAGGTACCTGCAGGAGTAGGCGGTTTACAAAGATACGAAATAAAAGTTCAAGCCTTTAATGAATACGACGCTTTTCAACAGGCAATTCGCTACATGCCACCATACTCTCAAATAACAAAGATCAGACGCATGGCAATGCATCCGCACCCATAAATTGTGGTTAAAGCTTGCACTAATCCATCCTATTTCAGATGGTTCTGCCTAGTAAACTCTATTTTTTATGAATTCCTAAATAGCGTTTAGCTATTTTCAATCTTTTTTATACAGATGTAATTCTGTTCGTAATTTAGCGTAAATTATGTTAGATTATGAATAGAAAATAAAGGGAAATTATTATGAGAAAAAGGGATTGTTGTGGATTTATTCCACAACTAGTTTAACTCTTGGCTTGTCACCGTATTCCCAAGAGAGTTCAGGTCTAGCTCTTTCCTCCTGTTTCGGATACACGTATCTACCTTTGTCTTGATCTGTAGGCCACTCGAATCTTCCACCCCATTTCATTATGAAAGTTTTCAGGTTGGGATATTTCATCTTAGCTATGACCTCAAGCTCGGTTGGATCTCCCTCTGCGATGGCCCAATTGTCATAATGCATCGGGATTAGGACTTTGGCTCGCAGTTGTTTTGCTACTCGTGCAGCATCGGCAAAAGACATTTTATCCGTGAAGCTTAGGGGGCTGTCTCCGCAGTTGATTAGGGCAATGTCAACCTTATTCTCGCTTCCAACTCTAAAGTAGTAATCGTGGTATGACGAATCGCCTGTGTGATATATGTTTCCTGAAGGCGTTTCTAGAAGATAGTTGAGTCCGACGTCATCTACTGTCTTGCCTGGTCTTACTTCTCCGCCACGTAATGCGCAGAAGTCTGTGGATTTAGTGGTTTTTATGACTGTATCCTTTATTTTCTTCTGTTCTCCTGGTTGCATCTGAATAATTCTATCTTTTGGAACCCCGTACATTGCAAACATCTTGCATGAGGCTGGTGGACCTATGAAAACACATTTTGTATTCTTGATCAGAGGTTTGATGGTGTAAATGTCACAGTGATCATTGTGTGGATGGGTTGACAGTAATGCGTCAACTTTGGTGAACGCCCATGGGTCGATAACGTGTGGATTGCAACGCATCCATTCCTGACGTGCAGCGCCATCCATTCTGACCGGCCCTCCACCGCCTTCGTAAGTTATGTAGAGTGACTGGCCGCTGTAATTGTCGATGAGGATATTAGCGTCTCCTGGGGTTTTCATGTAGAAGGAGCAAGCGCCAAACCACCAGAGAACTAGTTTACCTTTTTCGACTTTTTCGGCTTCTATCTGTTTATTAAGATATGTTCCCCATTCTGGGAAGACTTCACGTAGCCATGTGTCTCGGTCCATTGGTCTATCTTTTTCTTCTTCATTTGCATTCGGTATGCCAATGTTGTCTTTATCCATTCTTTCCATGGTTAATCACTGCGGGAGCTATAGCCAATTCTCTATTAAGTGATTCTCTCAAATTGATCGAAGAGCACCTTTTCATGCGATTTTAACTATATAACATCGTTATGTTTTTATACAAGGATTCTAATACTGAAATCAGATTCCTTTGGGAGAAAGAATAACTCGGAGAAAATATCTGAAATATCTTGGCGGAGCGGCAGCTCTTGCCATAGCCGGTGGAGTCGGATACAGTGCTTACAATTTCTATGCTCCCAAGGAAGAGTTACCAATAATTTCTGAAATACCAAAGGAAACTCCTGAAGGAGGTGAATTGATGAAATCATTCGGAGAACTAATATATACTTCAGATAGTGCCGAGGGGGAAGCCCTAGGCAAAGTAGAGTCACACTCTCCCAAGATAGAATCACCAGATAGTGTAGGTGCAGAGAAAACTTTTGAGGTTAGAATCACAGTAGGACCTCACCCCAATACCGTCGAACACTCGATAAGACAGATCGATGTATTTATTGCCGAAGATGGAAGAGCCTTTAATCCTATATTTTTAACAACAGTCAAATTGACACCAGTCTATAGCGAACCAGACATCAAACTAAATCTAAAACTCAAAGAGAACAGCACATTATATGCAATCGAATATTGTAACCTACACGGCCTATGGGAATCACGCAAGAAAATCGAAGTAGCGTAATATGAAAAATCTCATTGGAAGCGCGCGGTAAAATCTGCGCGCTATTATTCCAAATCATGGAATCTAGGGTAAAAAAAGTAGTTTTTAATTAAAGATTCTTAATTTCATCTGATCTTGTTTAATAATCTTCTACATTATTGGAGAATAGGTTTATCGTAGAAATACCACGTGTTGTGAAGTAAGTTCAGACCTCATCAAAAAGGAACTGGTCAAGTTTTTTCATGTTTTCATTCCATGAATCAGGACATAAAGTATGTTCGATGACAGCCATGCTGCTGAGAAGGCTATTTCCATCTTGTGGTGTGAAACAGAATCCTACTACCTCTGCTGTATTTCTGACTACTATTGTTGGTAACACAACTACTGTCTGATTTAATATGCGGCCATAGTAACCATGATCACGTCCAAAAGAGAACACCTCACTGGCAAGTTGATTATGTGTCACTGCAACTCTAGGATTCAATCTAAATCTTTCTTTTACTTCTTCCTCATCAATTTTATTATTTAGATGCAAATTGAACCATATCGAATGCATATATTGTGTATTTAATTTGATAGAGCTGGAGAATAAGTCCAATTCTAATCCAAGAGTCTTGTAGAGCCAATAAACATCTCTTGCGTGGTGTGTCCCAAAAGATTTATCGTCATGGTTTTCGACTTTTGGTGATGGAACAAAGCCACCGTTTTGGCTTATATCGTTGGCCCGTCTTAGGCAAAGAAATCTGCCCTCAGAAAGATTCGATATGTTACCATCAATCGCAAGGGTCTTGATAATTACAGCAATATTGTGTGTGTTGCAACTGACTATCTGGATATATTTATCGTTGCTAGTAAGGGCGTCATCATTTATTCCAAAAGCATACATCTTGCCAAATCCAAACTCAGATCCCTGCGCCACAAAACATTTGACCTCGTCTTCAAGTCTCTCATAGTATTGCTTCTTATTTTCTAAGCCAGCTGGTGTACAGTCGATAACTACTGTT
>DAOUZW010000099.1 GCA_030671315.1 Candidatus Bathyarchaeota archaeon | reverse complement strand
AGAGATTCAATCTCTCGGAATACATATGAACTACGGTGGTGGGGTAGGCGGATTCATAGCAACCAGAGATGAACCTCGATATATATCAGAGTACCCCACATCTCTAGTCAGCATAACAGATACCATTGATGGCGGATTTGGTTTTGGTTATTGTACTCATGATAGAACTCTTTATGCAGTAAGAGAAGAAGGTAAAGACTTCACAGGTACAACTGTTGGACTTTGGACGATAGCTGCAGCGGTATACATAGCATTATTGGGGCCAAACGGTATTAAGGAAATTGGTCAAGCAATCATAAAAAGGTCTCATTACGCTGAAAAAATGTTAAACGAGATCAATGGGATTGAGACTTTGTTTTCTCCCCATTTCTTCAAAGAATTTGTTGTGAATTTTGATAGTTCTGGAAAAACTGTGAATGACGTAAATAAATTCCTATTGGATCATAAGATCTTTGGTGGAAAAGAAATTGTAAAAGATTTTCCAGAGCTCGGTCAAAGCTCTCTTTATTGCGTGACCGAGATTCACAGCCAAGAAGACATAACTCGACTTGCCGAAACGCTCAACCAAGCAATCAAATGAAGAGGAGGCACTCCAAATGAGAAAGTATCATGCTCCTGTATGGAATGAACGAATCATAATGGAGATGGGACATAAAGGGGAGAGAGGTATCGCATTACCTTCTACAGAAGAAGGTATTCAGAAGAATACTGAAGATTCCGAATCTTATATTCCTAATAAAATGATTAGGAAATCACTTCCTAACATTCCTGAAATATCTCAACCACATATCTTGAGACACTATCTACGTTTATCACAGCAGACCCTTGGCATGGCTCTCAATATCGATTTGGGAATGGGTACTTGCACAATGAAACACAGTCCATTGATAAATGAGGAACTAGTAAAGTCTCCTTACTTCGCAGATATACATCCATCACAAGATGACAGTACAATTCAAGGAATTTTAGAAATAATTTACAAATTCAGTAGATACATTTGTGAAATCTCTGGTATGGATGAGTTCACATTCCAACCTGGTGGTGGAGCACTTGGAATTTTCACAAATGCATGCCTAATTAGAAAATATCATGAAATAAATAATGATCTACCAGAAAGAAATGAAATAATTACGACACTTTTTTCACACCCAGCTGATGCAGCTTGTCCAGCCACCGCAGGATTCAAGATTATTACCCTATATCCAAATTCTGAGACAGGGCTTCCTGATATTGAAGCGCTAAAAGCTGCAGTTTCCAAACACACTGCAGGACTTATGATAACAAACCCTGAAGATACAGGAATTTTTAATCCGAAGATAGATGAATTTGTGAAAATAATTCATGAAGCTGGCGGACTTTGCGCATATGATCAAGCCAATTCAAATGCCCTATTCGGCATCACAAGAGCGCGAGAAGCGGGATTTGACATGTGCCATTTCAATATCCATAAAGCATTCTCGTCGCCACATGGATGCATGGGACCTGCATGTGGTGCAGTAGGAGTGAGAAAAGAACTTACAGAATTCCTTCCAGTACCAATAGTCACATTCGATGGGTCAAAATATCATCTCGATTATGATCGGCCAAATAGTATAGGCAAAATGAGAGAATTCATGGGCAATATCGAGACAATACTCAGAGCATATTCTTGGATAATGTGTATGGGACCAGACGGATTAAGAAAAGTGGCTGAAACCTCGATCATCAATATCAACTATCTCGTAAAGAAACTTGTAAAAATTCGTGGAGTTACTTTAGCTTATCCTAAACAGAATATCAGACTCGATCAGGCGAGATTTAGCCTCAAAGAATTGAAAGATGAAACAGATGTTGGAACAGATGATGTTGCTCGGAGAATAGTTGATTTTGGTGTTCAGGAATATTTTACAAGTCATCATCCATGGATCGTTCAAGAACCTTTTCTACCTGAACCATGTGAAACCTATTCGAAAGAAGACATAGACTATTGGGCTGAAATTGTAAGATACATATGTGAAGAAGCACAAACGAATCCCGAAATAGTGAAAACAGCACCTCATAATCAGACTATTAAAAAGATTAACACCAAACCTTTGAATGATCCTAATCAATGGGCTTTAACATGGAGAGCATATATCAAGAAAAAAGGGAAAAAGTAAACAAGAGCATCTGTCCCCATGAAGAAGAAACTAGGTTTAATCGTAAATCCCATTGCCGGAATGGGCGGCTCCGTTGGTCTAAAAGGAACAGATGGTAAAAAAATCCTATCACAAGCTAAGCAACTAGGCGCAATTCCAACAGCTCACATCAGAACGACTGAAGCACTTAAAGAATTATTACCAATCAAGAATTCAATAGATCTATACACTTATCCTCATGAAATGGGTGAAGAAGAGGCTAAGGCGTGTAGTTATACACCAAAAATACTTGGCTCAATTATCAAAGGTAAGACCACATCTCTAGATACTAAAAATGCTGCCATAGATATGTTGAATCATAAAGTAGATCTAATACTCTTCGTAGGTGGCGATGGAACTGCTAGAGATATTTACGAAGTTGTTGGCGATAAGATACCTGTACTTGGCGTTCCTGCTGGTGTGAAAATACATTCTAGCTCATTTGCAATTAATTCGAGAGCAGCTGGATCTCTTGCTGCTAAATTTCTTCAAGGATTAATTGATCTGCGAGCGGCTGAAGTTATGGATATTGATGAGGAAGCTTTCCGACAAAATGTTCTCTCAGCTAAACTTTATGGATATTTGAAAGTTCCTCATGAAGAACAAATGGTTCAGAATGTGAAGATCGGTAGTATACCTTCTCAACGTGAAACAATCGAATCGATTGCTTGGGAAATAATCAGTAATATGAAAGAAGACTACTATATTATTGGACCTGGAACAACAACGAAATCAATATTGAAAAAACTAAATCTGGAATATTCTCTTCTTGGTGTTGATATAGTATATCAAAAGAAGTTGATTGCTTCTGATGTAAATGAAAATCAAATATTGAAAATAATTGATGGAAAAAAAGCTAAGATAGTTGTTACAGTGATTGGCGGTCAAGGATATATATTCGGTAGAGGAAATCAGCAAATAAGTTCTAAGGTAATCGAGAAGGTTGGTAAGACCAACATTATTATTGTTGCATCTGAGGACAAGATTATTTCTCTTAAAGGAAATCCGTTATTAGTGGATACCAATGATGAAGAAATTAATAAAATGTTGAAAGGATATTTTCGAGTAACAACTGGATACCGGAGATCAATGATGTATAGAATCGCATGACTAAATTACTAAGTCATAAAATTATCATTTCTTAAATGAGATTACTGTAAGAAGTACAATACGCTTTGCTTATGATGATGGGATAATAGCATTTCAGAGACGCTTAGAATTGAAAAAAATCGTTCTCGCCATAAGCATGTCACACTTGCTAACTGAAGTATATTTTTTAATGCATTTAGTATTGATACCTGTATTTCTTGAAGAATTTAATCTCAGTTTGTTTGAAGTTTCATTTATTGTCACAGTTCCAACAGCCATTGGTCTAGTTATGAATTTTTTCTCTGGATTCATGGTTGATAGAATCGGTGCGAAACCCATACTACTTCTTGGTATGATTCTACAGGGATTTGGAGGTGTGATAGTAGCCGGAAGTTGGACAGTTGTAACTCTTATCTTTGGACTGACTTGTATTAGTGTAGCCTCATCGTTCTATCATAATTCTGGTCTTTCAACGATAAGCAGATCTCTAATGCCTAACAAACTGAGCAAAGTCATGGGTTTTCATAATGCAATGGGGGCTGGAGGCGCATCTCTTGGATTATTGACACTAACTCTAGCTTTAACTTATGGCCATTGGCGATCTGCATATATTGTTTGGGTAATTCCCATCTGGATTTGGAGCCTCTTTCTTCTGAAAATTAAACATTTACCTTATTATGAAAAGAATGAAAATGATCCTAGTCCTACTAAATCTATTCTAACAAAAGACTTTGTTTCATTTCTCTCTTCGATGGGAATACGTCAGGCAGGTGCTACCGTTATCTTGACATTCATTACTACTTACATGGTTTTCATAAGAGGGTTTTCAGAAGCAACTGCAAGTTTCATATTCACATTGGGTCCACCCATAGGAATTCTGAGCTCTCTTTTCGCTGGTTATCTAGGTTTCAGGCTTGGAGATAAGAAAGTCTTGATGCTGGTAATTCTTGGAGCTGCAGGTACAATTATATTAATGCCCTTCACGTCCACAACGATTTCTCTAATCATTGTTTTCCTATGTTTCGCGTTTTTCAAAGACTCCGTCTGGGCTCCCTTCTCAAGTATAACAGCAAAGCTTACACCATCTAACAGGAGGGGTTTAGCCTATAGCTTGTCTATGTCAACTCAACAGTCAATAATTGCTTTCACTCCACCGATCGCAGCAAAGTTTATCGAAACCACATCTTTGAATGTAATGTTTCCATTAAGTTTTATACTTTTAATCATAAGCACAATTATCCTTAATTTCTCATCGAAGAAATATAATTAGTAACAATTTGGACCTTCAACATAATATCAGTTTTCAATAATTTCTAACTATCTAGAAATAACTAGAATTATTAAGCCCAAAACCAATTATTAACAGAAGATCGGATTCTGAGGAATAATTTTTGATCGAAATAAAAATAACTAGTCCAGCTTTTAAGAACAATGCTCCCATTCCGAAAAAATACACATGCGATGGTGATGATATTAATCCACCATTGAAGTTAGAGGGATTACCCGATGAAGCAAAGAGCATAGTCCTCATAGTTGATGATCCTGATGCTCCAATGGGAACTTGGGATCATTGGATAGTGTGGAATATTCCTCCAATGGAAGAGATTGCAGAAAACGTTGTGCCTGGAGTTGAGGGAATGAATGATTTTCAGAGACAATCATATGGTGGACCTTGTCCACCGTCAGGCACTCACAGATATTTCTTCAAAGTTTATGCTCTAAAAGAGAAACTAGATCTCGATACTAACTCAAGAAAATCAAATGTTGAAAAAGCAATGGAAGGCAAGATACTTGCAAAGGGAGAACTAATAGGCCTTTATAATCGAGACTAACTCACATCTCATGTTGTCGTTTGAGCTCGAATATTAAATTTTATTGATTATCTTATTAATAACACGCTAAATCTCCAATAGCTATATAGATTTTCTTCCTAATATTAAGAAAACCTATCTTTGACATATATCTTGAAAATTTTATCTAAATAGATAAAAAAATCT
>DAOUZW010000040.1 GCA_030671315.1 Candidatus Bathyarchaeota archaeon | reverse complement strand
CTCGGTTTTGTTGTTGTAGTGATAGGTGGATTAGGAAACCTTCGTGGAGCCCTCCTTGCAGGAATATTGGTAGGCCAAGCAGTTACTCTTCCAGTCCTTTTCGAACCAAGGATCAGCCAAGTCATGATCTATGTTGTTATGGCGATTGTACTGATTGCAAGACCGGCCGGACTCCTAGGAGAATCATAATAGAGGGATTTAGAGAAATTGGCTTTAAAATTCTTTGAATACATCTCAAAAAATTCCATGCTTGTTCTATTCTTGATACTGATGGTTTTTCCATTCTTGACCTCTTCAAGATTTGTAGCAACAGATATTCTAATTTGGGGATTGTTCGCATTAGGATTTAACATCCTGCTTGGTCAAACCGGTATCGGTTCTTTCGGACATGCAGCATATTTCGGTTTGGGAAGTTATGGAGCCGCACTCTGGCTCATGAGGCCTTATGGTGTCCGTACAATAGTACCTCTTTGGCTTGGCTGGGGAGCTTTAGCCTCAGGAACAGGTTTAGCAGTTTTAGCCGCACTATTTGTGGGTCTCTTAGGCTTGAGAAGGACAGGCCATTATTTTGCACTTATCGCTTTAGCTTTCGCTCAAATGTTCTACTTCATCTTCTATCAAAATCCTGGAGGAATAACTGGTGGAGGAGATGGTATAGTCAATATTCCGACACCGCCAATTTTATGGATTGATGGAGTCGTATGGAGAACTCCGCTTACATGGTACTATTTTGTTATGATTGTAGCTATGATAGCTATCTTTGTAATAAGAAAAATATCAAATTCACATTTTGGACAAGTTCTCAAAGGAATCAGGGAGAATGAGCAGAAAGTATCGCTTCTAGGATATAATGTATGGCGATATAGGCTCGTCAGTTTCATGATATCCGGATTATTCTCTGGTTTTGCAGGGTCGCTATATGCTTTTCATCTGAATTATGTTGGATTAGAGAATCTTACTTGGCTGGTTTCTGGAGATGTATTCTTAATGACTCTTCTTGGTGGTCGAGGAGCTTTTTTTGGTCCGCTCTTGGGTGCAGCTCTCTATATATGGATGAAGGATTTCTTCGCCTCGGTTACTGATAATTGGATGATCCCCTTAGGAATAGTAGTCGTTGCTGTCATCTGGTCTTACCGAGGAAAAGGTGTTTATGAAATTATAAAAGAACAGCTTCTCAAAATTTGAAAAGCCGTACATATTAGACGACGTTAACTCATATTCTAGAAGCCTAGTTCTTCACATGAAGGAAGATAATTTTCTGGATTCTCTCTTCCACCCCAACCTATTACATCAAATAGGTCATACTTGTTTTTGGAATCCTCAGGTTTCTTACCCTTAACTAGGAACCAGTCTTGTACTGCTTGAAGATCACATGCTCGCCAATACTCAGGCGCTTTATAATATTGGAACTCATTATTCTCAAGTTCCTTACGAATACTATCTGGGTCTAATGTTCCTGCTCTATTGACCGCTTTAGACCATTCCCATACAGCAACATATGGATTTGCGCCATAGGCATCAGGGGGTGCACCGAATCTGCCCTCATATTTTTCTCTAAATTCTTTAGCAGCTTGGTAGCCTGGATAATTTTGTGGAATTTCATACCAAAAGTCTGTTCCACAGATGATATCTGCGTATATCTTTGCACCTGCGGGAATGGCGGTATACATGGATGTTAGAGGGGCATGAACAGTCATCTCTTCCATCATTCCAAATTCTTTGCTCTGTTTGATCCAGTTGAGTTGGTCTGTGCCTCCTGAATTGCATGCCATGACATCTGGTTTTGCAGATTTGACCTTTCCAAGTAGACTGGAGAAGTCTGTTGTGCCTAGTGGAAATTGGTCTTCGCCTACAAGTTCGCCGTCGAATTTTTGAAGCCAGTTCTTCTCCATTTCGAGCATACCGTGACCCCATGCATAGTCGACTGTGAGAATGTACCATTTCTTTCCAAAGTTCTTTATCATATAGTCCATGTTTACGGCTACAGCATTAACATCCATACACATTGGTGAGGCAGTGTAGGGGCTTAATACCTCTGCTTTGTGTATTGCATATGAACTCTGATTTCCAATAAAGTAAAAGATTTTTTTGCTTTTTGAGATTTCATTAACTGGATAATTTATACCTCCTGATGTTCCTCCGACAATTAGCTTGATATCTGACTTCTCGATCGCGTCATTGACTCGACGAGTAGCCACGCTTGGATTAAGTTCATCATCTATCGACGTATATCGGAGTTCCTTTCCAAGGACGCCACCAGCTGCATTAACCTCATCAACAGCAAGTGCAGTTCCTTCTATCTGATGTTGACCCGCCCATCCGTAGGCACCGGTCATAGTGCTTTCAACAAGGATATTGATCGTATCTTCTTCAGGTTGTGATGTATAATAATAAGCTCCAGCTCCGCCCACTGCAACCGCAAGTACGCCGGCTCCAGCGATCTTGAACCATTTTCGTCTATTTACTTTCTCAGAATTACCTTCTTCTGACATAAGTCTCAAACCTTCTCCTCGGTAGGAAGACTAATATAAAGTTCCTTAAAAAAATGGCTCGAAATGACTTTTCTTAAGACTGAGGCTCTAACTTGTAGATTTGGTGGATTGGTTGCAGTTGACTCCTTAGATTATTCGCTTAATGAAGGCGAATTAACATCAATCATTGGTCCCAACGGAGCTGGTAAAAGCACTTTGTTCAAGGTTCTAATGGGATCCATCTATCCAACCTCTGGCAAAATAATATTTGTTGAAAAGGATATTACCAAAACACCTCCTCACGAAAGACTGAACATGGGGATAGCTAAAACACATCAGATAACTCAGATATTCCCAAAACTTCCAGTTCTCGAAAATATGGGAATAGCGGCACAATATAGATTGAAAAAAGGTCACAAATGGTTCTTCTTGGATAAATGGGATGATGAAGAGACCATAAAGAAATCAGAAAATATTCTGTCACAGATTGATCTTTATGATCGTAAAAATATGATCGCTGGAAGTCTTCCACAAGGAGATAAGAAGCGACTTGAAATAGGAATGGCAATAGCTACCGATCCAAAATTATTATTGATGGATGAACCAACAGCTGGATCAAGCCCGGCGGAGACCCAAGTCACAGTAGAACTGATCAAGCAGCTATCAAACACCCTTACCATGGTGATTGTAGAACACAAATTAGATGTTGTTATGGATCTAGCGAAAAGAATAACCGTAATGCATCGTGGAAAAATAATCGCAGATGGAAAACCTGAGGAAATTAGAAATAACAATAAGGTTAGGGAGATATACCTTGGCGACACTTCTTGAGGTTGAAAACATAAACACCTTCTACGGTGATAGTCACATTCTATTTGATGTCTCCTTCAATGTTGACCAAGGAGAAATAGTTGCGTTTCTAGGCCGTAATGGTGTAGGAAAAACAACAACACTAAGGAGCATAATGGGACTTACGCCAATACGTAATGGTAAGATAAAATTCGCGGGTCGCGAAATATCAAAAGAACCAATATACTCCAGAACGATTATGGGGATAGGTTATGTTCCAGAGTATAGAGGCATATTTCCAGAACTTACAGTTTCAGAGAATCTTATGCTAGCAGCATCAGGGTCAAAAATAAAAAGCTACGAACAAGTTTTCGATTACTTCCCCGTTCTAAAGAACTATCTTGACACTAATGCTGGTAGTCTGAGTGGTGGCGAGCAACAGATGCTTGCGACAGGTAGAGCACTTCTAGGAGATAAAAAACTTCTAATCTTAGATGAACCGACTCAAGGACTAGCACCGTTAATAGCAAAATCACTTGTGACTTCATTCCATAAAATCAAAGGAAAAACTTCTATCTTGTTAGTTGAACAAAATGTCAATCTTGCGCTAGATCTAGCAGACAGAGTTTATATTATGAGAGATGGTCACATAGTTTTTGACGGTTTACCTTCTGAAGTGAAAGAAAGAAAAGAACTTCAAGATTACATAGCTGTAGCCTAATACTGATAATCATTACAGTTGGGATTACCAGCCTTTCTTGCTGACACGTTCTTCCAATAGATTCCGGCATAGATCAAGCTCTCCATCCCAACACTCAATTTCTCCCTCTTTATCATCAGTATTCTTTAATTCAACTTGATCAATCACAGCTCCGCATTTCCCACAGACAATCTCTCCATCTGATGCTGTAATGAACTTTGATTGGTCTTTATTCCCACATTCGCATTTCAAAGTCTTGATGGAAGTCACTTTTCATTTCCTTCTCAATATATTGTTAAATATTCTATAACATAAATTCACACATTACCGAAAGTATTTTGTCGAGTCTAATTCAAAAATATTCAATGAACATAAGTATCTTGGGTTGTTGTTATGGCCTTCTCGATTGAAGATCTGGCTCACCTTATATCTAAACGCAGTTTTTGCATATTAGCGACACAGGATAAACAAGGTCCACATGCAGTCGGTGTATGCTATTTGGCTAAAGATCTAACCTTGTTCATTCCAACTAGTGAAAACACTGCTAAAGTTAGGAATATTCGTCGAAACTCAAATGTTGCGATACAAATTCCTGTGCCCTGGCCATTGATTCCCGCACCGCCACGCAGTATACAATATCGTGGAATTGCAGAAATTTTACCAATCGATGATAATGAAGCACAGAGAGTCCTTTCAAAATCATCGTATATTAATCGACATGTTCTTCGTCAACTTATAGAAAATATTGATGTCCAGAAATGGGGAGAAAGCATCTGGATACGCGTTGTGCCCACAGGTCGAATAGAAACCTTCATGATAGGCGTACCTATTACTGCTGTTTTTCGGTCACCAGAAAAAGCTCAATTACATTTTGATGTGATTAAGAAATCATCGTAATTATCCTTCTGCAGTGCAGGATGCTATGGATGTTCAATCGTTTTCTGATATTCAAAATATGAATAGATCACTGTGAAAGCTACTACAGAAAGTATTGGAACAAGAATGAAAAATATAGTGTATTTGCTGAAAAATGCGCCGCTAAATGCTATCAATCCTGCAATTTTGAATAGCTTTCCACCTATCTTGTGTGTTTTATCCCATACATCCTCATTGCTCAATGTCCAAGGAGTCCTTATGCCAATGAACCAGTTCATTTTTGCATTCTCAGTGAGAATACCCGCATAATAGAAAAAAAATCCCAAAGCGGGCATCATGAAATATAAAATATTGAACCTGTAACCAAAACTCCATGCTATCATAAAAATATGGATAAGAAAGAGATATGAAATTAACAGTATTATGAATCGATCATAATGTATTCTAAATTTTTCTATATTACTTTTCAATGGATCAATTTTAGGTATAATAATAAAAAGTAATGATAATCCAACTATAACAAACGGCATTAGGAAGAGTCCCCAGAATTTACTCATATATCCATCCACTTGCCCTTCTGTGTTCCAATGAGAAGCCATCATATTGGGCATCTGAGGATAGACATAGATTCCAATAGCAAAAGAAAGAACGATTAATCCCACTATAATTATTCTAAACATCATGCTTTCGCCTAATAGGGCACACTGCAGGGTACACTGCAAGTACTATATCCTTAAGAAGTTTATAGAAAGAAAATAAATCTCTAGACATTATTTAAAGAGAACTTTGCCCAAAATTGTAAATCATCCTCAATTCTCTTCAAAAACCAAATCAATTGCTTCTTCAACAGATTCAACAGATGTAACTTCTCTACCATCGATCACGATACCGGCCATCTTTTCAGCAACTCCGCCAGAAGGTCTGATTGCAATTACTTTTCTATCAGTCTTTAATGCTAATGCAATTTCAGAAAGAGTTCCAGCCCCACCGTTGACAGCGATAATTGCGTCAGCTGATTTGATATTGATAATGTTTCTCCCATCACCCATTCCGGTTACAATAATAATATCCACATATGGGTTTGCATCTTTATTGCACCCTGGTAGGATACCTACGGTAAGACCTTGTTTCTCCTTAGCTCCTTTACAGACTGCTTCCATGACGCCACCTCTGCCTCCAGTAATCAATACGGCGCCTCTTGATGCGATTGCTTTGCCAAGTTCTTCAGCCATTTGATAAACATCTGAAGAAATACTTTGAGCACTTCCAATAACAGTAATCTGTTTCATACGGTAAAGTTCACATCTTCGCTTAAATAACTTAGAATTTTTGATAGCTAGTTGATCTACTTATGGAATCGTTTAGGATCCATTTTTCGAGTCGATAGGCTTATTTCTGATGACTCTCCACAATAATTGGGTTACAGTTTTGAAAGCCAGACGAATTCAAGCTTTAAATGTAAAGTCCGGTCCTACCGAAAGTGGAGATCAATCTACATCTGTTGCAGGGGAATTAGTTCCAGTCGATAAATTATCTGTTTTCCTTTCAAGTTCCTGGATTCTTATACTGTTGATACTGATTCTTCCAGTTGCCTTCATATTATATAGAAAACGTGACATGACTCTGAAATTACTGAGTCCTCTTGTATCTCGATTATTCGATTATGGACTTTTACGTTAGATTCAATAATCTCTGCTTACTTTCTTTTCTTGAAGATTTAGGCAGATGTTTCCATGATTAATTAAGTAGCTTGCCAGCTAAGAATCAACTATTTGAGTTATGATTTACTCCTTATAGCACACGTTTATCAACTCTTTTTATAAGCGTTAAAAGGGGAAAAATACAATCATGTCTAATGATAAAGAGAAATCGAATCAAGGCAAAGAACTTAACTTAACTCGCTGTAATGGATGCGGTGGAATGTTTGATCTTGAAATTTATGGCTCATGTCCTTATTGTAAATAAAGAATGAACATCTTATTAGTTGATATGCTCGCTGCAATTTTTCTTCTTTCCATTATTAATATCTTTATTCTTCATATGGGATCAGTACGAGATCCATAATTTGATCGTATGCTGCCAAAAAATAGTGATGCTTTAACATTCATGTTCTCGTTTAAATAACTTCAAACTCTTCATGAAATTATGAAACTCATAATTTTAGGAGGCGGATTCTGCGGAGCAATAATAGCGAAAAAATTAGATAAGCGCCAAGATGTGGATGTAATTCTAATAGATAATAAGCTATATTACGAATACACTCCGAGCATACACAAACTAATTTCTGATAGTGAATATTTAGACAAAATTACTGTTCCTTTTGAAAAAATTGTAAAGCAAGGAAAAGTAATCGTAGACCAATTAACTAATTTGACAGATCAATATGTCGAAACAAAAAATGGAAAAATACCATATGATTATTTGGTAATCTCTACTGGAGTAGACTATCCGATATTTCTAGATAATCAAGAAAATGTCTTTACATTGAAATCTAGTAAAAGTGCGATACAGGTAAATCAAAAAATCGTCAACGCCAAACATATACTCATTATTGGTGGAGGTTTAATCGGAACAGAGATCGCAGGAGAACTAGTAACGAAGATGAAAGATAAACATGTAACTATTATCCATTCAAAAGATAAACTGATCGAACGAAATCCTACTAAAGCATCATGTTATGCCCACAAATTCTTGGAGAAAAAAGGAGCTAAAATAATCTTTAATGAAGAAATCGTTAGACATGAAGATCGAATTTTCATATCAAATAAAGGTAGCAAAATAGAAGCAGATATTGCGATTTGGTGTGCCGGGATCAGATGGTCCCCGGATTACCTAAACGGTTTCGATCCACAAATCTTTACAAATAAAGGAGCGTTGAAAGTAAACGATCATTTACAATTACATGGCTCTGAGAATATTTTTGTAGGAGGGGATGTCTGCAGTGTATCTGAAGAGAAGACTGCTCAAAACGCAAGAATTCATGGAAGTTTCATTGTAAAAAATATACATAAATTGATGACAAACAAAAGAATAATTTCATACAAACCAAAAAAAAGAATTATGGTTTTAAGCCTGGGAGATTGGTCAGGTATTCTGATTTACGGAAAAATTGTTATTACAGGAATAGTTCCGGGAATCTTCAAATACATTGTCCAATGGATAACCATGCGGAGATATAAGTAACCATTTAGAAAGTGTGCTACAAACCAGCCTTCTTGAATAGATTGTCTTCGAACTTCTTCCACGACTCTTTAGTTAAAACAATGTTAATGTCGTCTAAAATTTTCATGGAATCAAAATCAATTTCGTA
>DAOUZW010000132.1 GCA_030671315.1 Candidatus Bathyarchaeota archaeon | reverse complement strand
CCGTCTATTGTGCTTTGACCCGTTCCATATCTGTTATCAAAAAGATATTTTGTGTAAGCATCATTGACAGCTATTATTGGGTATCTCAATTTTTTTGATGTTGCCATTGCTCTGAGTCTGATTACTCCGCTGGTAGTCTCTTCTGTTCCTCCGATTACGTTTTCTAAAAGTTTCTTCTCTTCAGTATGTAGCAAGTTCACCAGATCTGCTCCATCATCTAAGGTAATATATGGGGCATATTGAGCTACTTGTTTTAAACACCAATAATATTCTTCATTGGTTTGTCCACGCCAAGCATATACGTGAACTCCAGTCTTAGATAAAGAGGCGGCCACATCGTCTTGTGTTGAAAGAGGATTTGACCCACACAAAGCAACTTCTGCTCCTCCAGCGGTTAAAGTATTGATTAACACTGCTGTTTCTTTAGTAACGTGTAAACATGCACCTATTTTCAAATCTGCCAACGGTTTACTTTTTTCAAAATCTTTTCTAATATTAGTTAAAACAGGCATGTGAGCTTCTGCCCATTTGATGGATTTCAAGCCGGACTCTTGAAGTCCTTCATCTTTAATTTTGTATTCCATAATTATCGTGCCAGCCTCAATTAATTTGGTTCTTTTTCAATATACGACTCTAAACTATCAGAATTAAACTCTTTATCATTGATCACGTTTAGTATAAAGTTGAAAATCTTTCTTCTCTTGAATGTTTCAAGATCTGGGTAATAAAGTGGGTGCGCAATTACTGTTCCTCTGAAAGCATAAAATGGGGGCATGTATCGTAAGATGTCTTTATCCTTTGTTTTGTTAATGTATTCGTCTAAAAAAATTCTGAAAAGTTTTTCGAAATGAGGTGTCAATTTTCCATGTTTCCATATGCTGAAAAAAAGATAATTAATGCTCATTCCAGCGACATCGTCAGCTGGTTCTCCGAATTTCTCTCTGGACATATCTAATGCAAGAATAGAATTGTCGCTTTTAAATCTCAAATTTCCAAAAGGATGAACGTCTCCATGTATTCTCGAACATCGTTCAGAAGAGTGTTTGATTCTATTTCTCCAGCGTACTGTCTCGACCTCTATTCTTTCCAGCTCTTCAATTGATGTGAAATCTAAGTTATTTGCAGGTGGATATGTATCTATAACTCCCATTAACATCTCACCGTGCCCAATCAAATCTCGAATGTGTCTAGAGTATAGGTTTGGATTTTGATTCTTTTGCGAATGTAGTTTCGCCAAATATTCAGCTATGACTCTCGCACGGAGTATATCATTATCTGATAAACTCTGTTTCTCAGCGATTTTGAAAAGATCTTTTGAGTAAGGAGAACTTTCTGATTCAGGAATTTCATCGACAAAATGTAAAAATTCTATAGATTCTCCAATAGATTTGATTGTCCCATCTGACATTAATGCTGCAACATCAAAAGATTCTGAACAAGTTCCAACAGGAGCGCTTCTCAGTAAACTATGTTGAAGCAGTAGTACAGAAGAATGGTCAGATAAATAATCGTGACCCCATCCAGTGTCGCCACGGACAACTCTCATAACAATTCTTTTTATCTGATTGCTAATTGAAATTATGATTAGAAAACCTGCGTTATGAAATCCTTCTCCAATTTTTTCTATCGAAATTAATTTTGTAGGCGCACCAAAAAGTGTTCCTAGATAATCCTCGATTTCCTTAGAATCTATCTGAAAAGATTTTGAGCCAACCAAGATTTCATTTTTCAAAGGTTATTTGCTCCCTTCTTACTCTTCGCGTTACCATTATGGAGATGAGATGATATGTTAGAAAGGGCTTCGATTTGAATATCAAGTGTTTCTCTTATTAGGCGCTTTAGGAAGCACTTAGTACGGGGTTTTTTAGTGAGGGCGAACGGCTGGACGATCTGGATTACTGGATTGCCTGGTAGTGGGAAATCCATTGTAGCTCGTACCTTAAAACAGAGACTTTCAAACGAAGGTATACGATCTCAAATAATCTCTTCTGATCAACTTCGAAGGATTCTAACCCCAGATCCAGTGTATTCAGAAGATGAGAGGGATATGGTCTATCAGACCCTAACTTACATTGTAGAGGTTCTTATCCGAAATGGTGTAAATGTAATAATAGATGCGACTGGAAACAAAAGAAAATACAGAGACGATTGCAGAGCTAAAGTTAAACGCTTTTTTGAGGTTTATCTAAGATGTCCTCTAGACACATGCATTGAAAGGGAGAGTTCAAGAAAAGAAACCTATATGGCTCCTAAACACATTTACGTGAAAGCTCAGGCAAGTGAGCGTAATACTGTTCCAGGACTGGGCGATCCATATGAGGCTCCAAAAACACCTGAAGTGCTAGTTGACTCTCACATGTTGTCTCCAGAGGAGATATCCAAAATAATAGTCGAATATGTGCAAAAATCCCAATTATAGACTGAAATATCTGTATTTGATGATAAAAAACTAATATTTCCAAATAGAATGGTTAATATGATGCGTATTATTTCAAAAGTGCCATTCTTGAGTGCACTTCATTTACTCTATCTTCGAAACATTTTGAACTTGTGAAATAACACTAATCGTACAGACAGAATTCTTTGGAGAAATCAACTTAGAGTATTTAATTCCTACGTTTCCACTGCAGATGAAAAGGAGTAGATTTGTGTCGATTTACCATAAAAAATTAACTATCTATGTTCAGATGTAATCCTGAACTTATGTTTTTTTACAATTTTCTTATACAAATTTTCAAACATCTCAATGAAGTATGTGTTTCTTACAAATTGATTTGTTAAATACACAAATTTTGGTGCGAAAAATTGGCACGTGATATAATAAAAAATTGGGACAGTAGCAGTAGAGAGCCAGTAGTCTCATTCTCACGCATATCTGGACATGTTCGTTCTCCCTCCCCTATCAAAGAAAGGATCAATAAATCGATAATGCGATTGAAAGTTCAAGAGGGAAAGATTGAGAACTCCCTGATGAAATTGCAAAGACACGACAAAAATCTGTTCAGCAAGTGTGTTACCGCAAGAATTGGCAAAGATAGCGCTAGAGCAGCTATGTATGCTAGTGAGTGTGCAGAAATTAGAAAAATGGCTAAGACGACACTAGGTTGCCAGTTAGCGCTTGAAAAAGCTGTCATAAGACTGGAGAATATCTTGATTCATGGAGA
The DNA here is from genome assembly GCA_030671315.1 of Candidatus Bathyarchaeota archaeon. Taxonomy (GTDB): domain Archaea; phylum Thermoproteota; class Bathyarchaeia; order 40CM-2-53-6; family RBG-13-38-9; genus RBG-13-38-9. The sequence goes on along the minus strand of DAOUZW010000132.1, from coordinate 882 downwards.
GAGTCTAAATGCTATGGGTCCGGTCGCTGAAGTAGTCAAAGCGATTAAGTCACAGATTGGCGGAATTATGCCCGATATCTCATATGAACTTGGACAAGTAATGGAAAATCTAAATGAAACCGCAATGGAAATGGGTGAAGTTACCAGCCAGCCATTCGATGAAGTCACACCAACAGGTGAGGCGCAAAAAATACTTACTGAGGCAAGTGCAGTCGCAGACCAAAGAATGAATGAAAGATTCCCTGATTTGCCAACCAGTGTTGCGGGTCCAGTAAGAGCAAGATACGAAGAACCAGGTTCGAGTCAATAATACGATAATTACTACTTGGTGTCTGAGTATGAGTCTTACAATGGATGATCTCTCAACAAAAATTGGAGAAAAAGTCAAGGATTCTTCAGGAAAAGAACTTGGAAAACTGTTAGGTGTTACTTCGGATGTCAAAGGTCATGTAAGCAGTGTGACTGTTGAATTGACACATGGTGACTTCGTTAACATACCCAGTAATCGTTTAACAATGAGGAATAATTCTCCTATGATTCTCCAGGATTGGATCGTTGAGGCAGAAGAGATCTCTCGCGAACTAGATTTGTTAAGACGAAGAGATCGCGCTTTGATCGAATTACGAGCTAGTGGTGATATTGACGAGTTAACGTACGACAGACTCAAAGATCAATACGGCCAAGCAAAAGATGAACTTTTGAAAAGGAGCGAAACTGTTATCGATAAACTTGCAGAACGAGTTAAACAATTGGATGATCAGATTAAAACAGTTCAATCATTGATAGCCAACAACAAGATGCAGTATACTTCTGGAGAAATCAATGAGAATGTTTACTGTAACGCAAATGAATCTATCCAAGGGGCATTAAAACGATTTAACT
>DAOUZW010000138.1 GCA_030671315.1 Candidatus Bathyarchaeota archaeon | reverse complement strand
TATTCACTTAACTTGCTAGATCAATTGTACATTAGTTATTCCAATCTTATCGAGCCATATGTTTGTATATGACTAGGTTTATGATTGCTAAAACTATGAATCCTGACAACCCCGTTACTCCAACAGTTAGATCATCGCCGCCTCGAATTGGCATAATAGCCAATCCAACTGTTGCATTAAGTGACCCATGAATGATGGCTGCAGCGATTACAGATTTCGCTTTAATTCTGACATAGCTGAAAATCGGTGACAGCAATAGTGTAAAAACTATCATCATGATAACGCCAACTGAGGGATGCTGGGGATAGTTGTGCCCTTGGAGGATTATTGGAGCATGCCATATTCCCCAAACAACTCCAATCATCATTGATGACTTCCAAAAATCTAATTTACCAAGTTCTTTTTGTAGAAAACCTCGCCATCCTAGTTCCTCACCGAATCCTGCTACCGCATTGATTGTTGGACCAGCAATAAGACCTTGAAGCAGTGCAATCCAGAATGGGTGAATTGGAGATTCCACAATTTGTCTTTGCAGCCCTTCTATTTGCGCTATGGTCAGTGTAGATCTGAATCTTTCAATCATTCCCTCCATTCCAGGAGAGTAATCAATTCCGGGAAAAAGTAGACTTACGCCAAGGGTAGCCAATGCTATGGCAGGTGGCAATAACCATGCCAATAGAAAATATCTGTTTGGTTTAAGTGATATTCCTAATGGTTCCTTTATTGGTTCCTTAACAACTATTTTTTGTAGGGTAATAGCGATAATCGATGGGACAAACATGAATGCTATCAAGATAATTGATGTGTAAGGCGAATTCCAGCTTCCACCTAAAGCCAGAAAAATAATCATAATAGTCCAGCTGAAGAAACATGTTAGTCCAATAAACAAGCCAACTTTTCTGAAATCAAAGTCCATAAAAGTTACACCGTCAAGAAAATATTTGAAAAGTATTTATCGCTTCATAAATAATTGTTTGAGACACAAATTAACTATTGCTATTTTTTTCCATTAAATAACCTGATCCAACCGGAATTATCAATATTATCAAATATGTTATGCCGATGTCCATCATATAATCAGATAATGTCATCTGCATCGGACTTTCAGGTATGAACAATATTAGATCAATTACTAAACTGATGACCAGCCACACAATTCCAATAAATATTCCTTCTTTAACAAATTCTCTATTAATTTTGCTGAGATATCGAACTGTAAAAAGGACGACAGCTGATGTTAAGACAACAGGCATTATAGATTCAAACAATGGTCGGCTTGAAGATCTCAAGGGAAAAATTAAAAAAGAACCAACAAAAGGAATTAACCAAATTAGAAAACCGAACAGTATTATTGTTTTCCAATTTCTACTAGACATTAATCTTTACTCCTGAATAGGGAGTTAGGTTTAGCGTGCGCTATTGAATTTATCTAATTAATCTGGAACCACGATCTTTTCTATTCCTTTTTCAGGTTTAGGGAATTTTGGATCCATCTCTTCTAGCATATTGACTATGGTGTTACTTATGATGAAATTTCTATACCATTTGTTATCTGCTGGAACTATATGCCAAGGAGCATATTTGGTATTACATTTGGTGAGCATGTCTTCGTAAGCTTTCTGATAATCATCCCATAATGCACGTTTCTCTATATCGCCAACAGAGAATTTCCACTGTTTCTCAGGATCGTCTCTCCTTGCTTCAAGACGTTGCTTTTGTCTACCTTTTGAGATATGAAGAAAAAATTTTAGGATCCCAGTACCATTTTCGACTAAAGATTCCTCGAAATTATTGATGATCTGATAACGTTTACTCCAGACTATTTTTGGAACGATATTTTTTACGCGGACAATAAGCACATCTTCGTAATGTGAACGATTGAAAACACCAATGTATCCTTTGGGAGGTGTATGTTGGTGTATACGCCATAAGAAATCATGAGACAGTTCTTCGGCTGAAGGTTGTTTAAAGCTAGTAACTTGTACTCCTTGTGGATTCACACCTCTAAACACGTGGCGAATTGTTCCATCTTTTCCTCCAGTATCCGTAGCTTGGAGAACAATAAGTAGTGATCTTTTTCCTTCAGCATAGAACATTTCTTGAAGTACACGTAATCTCTTTAAATTCTCTATTGTCTCTTCTCGAACTTGATTCTTGTCTTTATCTGGACCTGCATATCTTGTATCATAGTCTTTCAGATTAACATTTTTTCCGAATTGAGGAATAATTATTTGTTTCTTCATAAAATAAACTACACACCTAGTTGAATAAATCTTTACAATATTTTTTACAAGCGCTATAATTTTTTAAGTTTTCATAAATTACCAATTATCAATTCTATAATTAATCCAAGCTTGTCCTTATCAAATTTTAACTGGATTGAATCCAAATAACGACTAAATCTCTATTGAAAGATTTTTCGAAAAGATCTTTTTTCTTATTCAATGACTGCTCTTCTAAAACAGGATTTTGATTCACTCTACATTTAACTGTGACAGCTGCATGATTTATACTAACTTTTAGATTCTTTACTATTGATCCATGCGAGAAATCTAATGCGTCGGCCACCCTTAATATTGAAGATAATAAAACTACTTTTTGTTTTTCAGAAGGATTTAATGATGCATAATTGTAATGTTTCTGTTTTGGAGGTTTCTTTCGATGATATCTGGCAATACTGCCAATAATATATCTTTCAGTCGTATTGAAGGGTAAATCAGAGTCGTTAAGAATGAGTTTTAGAGATGTCTTGTTATGTCCTGTACCACCTCGAGACCAACCAATATCATGTAATATGGCTGCACTCTGCAACCAATAACGTTCTAATGTGCCGAGTTTGTGCAATGGTTTTAAAGTATCGAATAATTTCAATGCAAGTTTCTTTACTTGTTCTGAGTGAGTGCTTTCACCCTCATATTTCTGAGCAACCTTTTGGATTATTTTGAGCGTCTTTTCATTTCTCCTAGTCATTTTGTGTCTTTTCACCCTTTCCTTTCTTCTGATCTTCTTTAATGATAAACCACATAGTATCATTTGAGCAAAATTTTCTGGAAGCTTTTCTTTTCGTATTGAGTGAGCACCAGCTTCAATATCGTAAGAAACCCTAACCATTTCAACAGAAAATGGATTAAACTCAATGATTGCATATGCGGCTTCTGGATTATTATCATCTGCTCTTCCGATACTTCCTGGATTAATGATCGACACTCCATCTATGGTTCTCGAAAATTGTCTGTGAGAGTGGCCAACTATTATTATGTCTGCATCTCTTCCTGAGATGAGCTCTCGTAATCTTTCTCTCGAGGTATTTGGATAGATATGTTCCTCTATTGACTCTGGACTTCCATGAACCATAAATAATATTTTTTCTTTGATCTTTAGAGTAATATTTTTCGGCAGTGAGTTCAGATATGCCTTGTTATATCTGGTTAGTTTCTTTCGAGCATACTTGAATGCAATATCTTTTTCTCCTGAATTTGGTCCTCTTCCCTCCAAGACCTTTAGATCATAATTACCGATGATACTCAGAACGTTATTGGCACGAAGCATCTCTATTACTTCATTTGGAAAAGCACCGTATCCTAGAAAATCGCCAGCATTTAGAAGAACTTCTATACCTTTACCTTTAGCATCCGCTAATACGGCTTGAAGTGCATGTAGATTCGCATGCACGTCTGATAAGACAGCAATTTTCGGATTTTCTTGTTCAAGTAGTGTTTTTACACCCTTTTCTGCACCAATGAATTTTGCACTTGTGATTTGTCTTAGGTGTTCAAATGTTTGCTTCTTGTTAGTATCTTCCCAGAATGAAACAAATTCCTTGTATCTTGATCTTCTCATTTCTTGTACGTC
>DAOUZW010000078.1 GCA_030671315.1 Candidatus Bathyarchaeota archaeon | reverse complement strand
AATCAACCAAAATCATCTCAATGAAATCTGCGCAAGAAGCAGTAAGATCAAGATTTTCCGGACAATTACTGGAAAAGAACCTCAAGTTATTGGAGACAGGTAGCAAGGAGGTTATAGCCGAATGAATCAGAAAAAACCTCTGAGTGAAAGAATGAAACTCAGTTGGAGAGAAATGCCGTTTGCAGGACTAATGTTCGAACCAGGCTCATGAGTTGAATATAAGACCGGAGACTGGAGAATTGAGAAGAAGCCCCAGATAGATGGAGAAAAATGCATAAGATGTTTTATTTGTTGGATTTTCTGTCCGGACGTATCAATAAAAAGAGTACCCAAACCGTATAAAAAACACACTGAAAGTGTTGAAGTAGATTACTACCATTGCAAAGGTTGTGGCATATGTGCAGCAGAATGTCCAGTAGATGCAATAGAAATGATTGAGGAATCGAAAGATGTCCCGTAAAAAAGTAGAATCATCAATTGAAGGAATAATTCCATATTCTGGTGAAGGAAGCACCATAACGATCGAAGGAGGAGCAGTCTGCACACAGTTAGGATGCGCATATACTGGTGACGAAGCAGTTGCATATGCAGCAAAACAGAGTAATGTAGATGTCGTCGCAGCCTACCCAATCACACCTCAAACAATAATTGTGGAAAGATTCAGTGAGTATGTTGCTGATGGTGAAGTATCCACAAAGTATCTGCCAGTAGAATCAGAACACTCCGCGATGTCAGCTTGTGTAGGTGCAAGTATTGGTGGAGCAAGAGTATTCACATCAACTGCAAGTCAAGGTCTCGCTTTGATGCATGAGGTCTTGTACTTGGCGTCAGGCCTTAGATGCCCTATCGTAATGGCTGTTGTCAACAGAGCTCTATCAGCACCAATAAACATACATGGTGACCATAGTGATATGATGGGCTCAAGGGACTGTGGTTGGATCCAATTATATGCTGAGAATGCCCAAGAAGCCTACGATTTAACCATTCAAAGCTTTAAAATAGCAGAAGACAAGAACGTCCAACTTCCGATAACTGTAAATCTTGACGGTTTTTTCATCTCACACTCGACCGAGAGCATGAAGAGCCTCGCTGATGAGGATATAAATAAATTCCTACCTTCAAGAACTCCAATCTATAAACTGGATCATGATTCCCCAATATCAATTGGCGGCATGGCACTTCCAGAGTATTATTATGAATTCAAACGTCAACAAGAGGAAGCTATCAATAGCGCAAAACCTGTAGTAAAAAACGTGGGTAATGAGTTCGGAGAAATGACTGGAAGAAAATATGGATTTTTTGAAGCCTACGAGATGAATGACGCTGACGTAGCGATAATCTCTCTGGGAAGTACAAGTGGTACCGTTAGATCTGTCGCGAAGAAATTGAGAGCTAACGGTGAGAAAGTCGGAGCGATAAAGCTATGGATGTACAGACCTTTCCCAACAGAAGAATTATTCTCCATAATAAAAGACCTGAAAGTCTTAGCCGTTATGGACCGAGCAATTAGTTTTGGCGCTCCCTACGGAGCACTTTGTAGTGACATTTCATCAATCCTACAGAATAGAGACAGCGAAGTGAAAGTACTCAACATGATATATGGACTCGGAGGACGAGACATACCCACAACAACAATTCAACAAGTCTTCGAAGAATCTCTTCATACAGCAAAAACAGGAGAGGTAAAACAGAGAATTAAATTTCTGGATGTGAGAGAATAATGGTAATTCTAAAAAATCTTTCAACAGAAGAATTGTATGCACCAGGACATAGACTCTGCGCTGGATGCGGACCCTCCATTTCCATAAGAATGGCCCTTAAAGCTGCAAGAGGACCAATTGCAGTCGTTAATGCTACCGGCTGTGTCGAGGTTTCAACCACTATCTTCCCATATACAGCTTGGAGAATTCCTTGGGTACATGCACTTTTTGAAAATCAAGCTGCTGTGGCAAGCGGTCTTGAAGCTGCATATCAATCGTTAGAAGAACAAGGTAAACGGAAAGGAAAAGTCGATGTGATCGCAGTGGGAGGTGATGGTGGCACCTTTGATATTGGCATACAAGCTATTTCAGGTATGCTTGAGAGAGGTCACGACATTGTCTACTTATGTTATGATAATGAAGCCTACATGAACACTGGAATACAACGTTCCGGAGCAACACCAAGAGGTGCTGCAACAACTACAAGTCCAGCAGGAAAAGTAATTCCGGGCAAAAGAGGCATGAAAAAAGACTTTATAGGAATATGTGCTGCACACGGAATAAGTTACGCCGCAACCGCTTCAATAGGTTTCTTCAGCGATTATATTGATAAAATGAAGAAAGCAATAGAGGTTGACGGACCAGCAGTTGTACATGTTATCGCACCCTGTCCTCTCGGTTGGCGTTCAAATCCTACCGAGACAGTAAAATTGGCGAAAATGGCAGTGCAGACAGGAATGTTTCCCATCTATGAAGTTAAAGATGGAATATACAAAATGAGCCTCAAACCAGGAAAGCTCTTACCAATAGAAAAATACTTTGAACTTCAGAGAAGATTCCGCCATCTACTTAAACCCGAAAATAAGAATGAGCTCGAAGAAATAAAGAGAGAGATTGAAAATAATTACAGAAGAATTCTCAAACTTGCTGGTGAGCAGGCTGCTTGACCATCATATAGCAAATTGTTACAAGTGAATCAATATTATAGTAGAGAATAACTTAATCATAGCCTGAAGCGTAGATCACATTAGTTTTATATCCTTCCTTTATTCTCTCTTACTCGACCATACTACGAAGGTAAGTATTGATGTCAACAACTAAACCTGAAAAATCAAGAAGAGGATTCATTAAAACTGTTGGAGGAGCTGTAGTCGGCCTTATAGTCGGTGCAGGTCTTGGCTACAGTGCACGCGGACCAACTGCTGGTGACGGAGGAGCTACAGTAACAGTCACTAAGACATCAGGAGCTCCCAGCGGGCCAGGCCTCTATTCTATACCAAATGAAGGAAACACCGTTCACGAACGATTAATGAATGCCATGAAATTTGTTATTGAAAGGGATGGGCTGAAAGGAAAAGAGCTAACAATAATGCATCCTGGAGGAGGCTCAGCCGCATATGATGCAGTCAAAGATGAATTTGAAAGAGAAACCGGAATGAAATTTGTTCACGCCGAAGTTCCTGTTAATGAAGTATTCGATGAAGCCATTATTGAGGCCATCAGCAAATCTGGAGATTATGACTTTTTCAGCCTCCAACCTACTATGCTAGGAGACTTAGTCGAATCCGGCCTTGTCATGCCACTGACTTCCCATGTAAGATATTTTGATAATGAATTTCGTGGAAGACCTAATGGATTCATATACCCACTAGACCGCATAATGCCTGAGTATAAGGGCGATATCTATGGAATATTACAAGACGGAGACGTTTTCACCAATTATTACATGCATCTTGATAAATTGAATAGTCCCCAAGAACAAGAAGGCTTCGAGAAACAATACGGATATCAGCTCAAATTTGCCGATACATTCAGAGAATACTTGGATATTGGCGAATATTTCTACAGACCAGATGACGATTTCTATGGTATAGGTGAACTCAGAAGCGCTTTAAGAGCTTACATTACGTGGTTTGTATATTACTCAAGTAAGAAATTTCCAACTATGCTACCATTCGACGAAAATATGAATCCACAACTCGATAGCAAAGAAGGAATACAAGCTACCGAAGAATTTGTTGAAGCTGCAAAATACATGCCTGAAGAAACTCCATCATGGGACTACCATCAAGTTTACACTGAATCTGCAGCAGGAAACATATTCCAAGAGATACAATTCCCCTCTCTATCAAATCGACTTAACGATACAGCAGAATCAAAAGTACTCGGAAATTGGACAACAGCAGTTGTACCAGGATCCAAAGTCACCGGACCCGAAGGAAAAGAAATAATCCTTAAAAGAACTGTTCAGGGAGCAGGATGGATCCTATTAACCAGCAACTACTCCAAGATGAAAGATCTTGCAACCTTATACTCCATGTGGTTGACCAGTCCAGAAAAAATTGTCACAGCATCTACAGCTCCAGGCTCATGGATGGATCCATGTCGCTATAACCAAGTTGGTCCTAATGCAGACCCTAGAATGAAACAGGCAAGAGGACCAATCTTAGAGAAATACGACTTGAACGCAAGTATAGCAGCCCCTGTCCTCTGCGGCATAAGAGGAGGCATGGAGTACGCAACAACTTTGAGCAGAAATCTACATGCAACAATGCTAGGCACATATGAACCTGCTGAATGCATGGAAAGAACAGCCAGAGAATGGCAAGGAATAACCGACGACATCGGAAGAAACGAACAAATAGAATCCTGGAAGAAATACATGGGCAACTACCCAACAATTATAGTGTGAGATAATCAAAACCTCACACTTTTTTTTGTCTTGAAGGTCATCACAGTGGGTTTGAAAGAATGGACCAGCAATCCTGGAAAATTCAAAAACCTACTCGCGATGCCTGTTCAGCTTTTAATGAACATTGTAGCTATGCCAGCATTTATATTGGCATGGTATGTTGCTTTCACTAATTGGCGACCCATTAGAGGTGATTGGTGGCAAGCTGATTTTATATTCTTTGACAATTTTATCAGAATGTTTAGTGATGAATATTTTATCGGTGCAATTGGTAGAACTCTATTCATTCTGGTAGTCGTAGTATCTATAGAATTTCTAATAGGCTTTGGTTTGGCATATACACTCTCAGGAGAATTTCTTGGAAAGAAAGTTGCCATAACAGCAATTCTTTTACCTATGATGGTAGTTCCAGCTGTAGGCGGTTTTATTTTCTATCTAATGTTTCTGCAAACTGGTCCTGTAAATGCTCTCATAAGTTTGATTACTGGGACAGAATTCACCCTAGCATGGTTCAATTATCCAGGTACAGCACTTCTAACAATAATGCTGACTGATATTTGGCAGTGGACACCATTCATGTTTTTGATATTCATCTCGAGTATGCTGGCACTGCCTCCCGATCCAATCAATGCTGCATATGTGTTAGGAGCTTCGAGAGCGTATACTTTCAGACGTGTCGCCATACCAATGCTTAGAACACCTATTTTGATAGCCATAATCCTGCGTTCGATAGAGGCGTTCAAAATATTCGATTACGTGTACGTCATGACCCAAGGAGGTCCTGGATACACAACGCAAACAATATCGATCTACTTGTATGAATTTGGATTCAAATATGCTAGATTTGGATACGTCACTGCTCAGAGTCTGCTGATAATGGTTACAATGGGTATTGTAGCTTGGTATGCTTCCAAACCTCTAAGAGGTGCAGGTTAAACCTGAAGGGGTGCATGATGGAAATTGGTTAGTAAAAGTCATGAGCAATTGATTGGAAAGATCATCAGATACTTAGTCGCCATAGGCGCCGTATTCTTTGCTTTGTTTCCTGTGTATTGGATGATTGGTATATCCTTTAAGCCACTTGAGGAATGGGTAAGCAAAGAAATTTTATGGCTTCCCCAGAATCCCACGACATGGAATTACTTACCATTATTCTTTACTAAGTATGAGCTAGGTCTAGCAGAATCATACCTCGTTCAGATGGCAGTTTCTGATACCGCGGTAAAAGCAATAATGAATAGTTTGATCGCAGCAACTGCCGGTACAATTCTCGCCATGTTTGTTGGTACTACTGTTTCTTATGCCATGTCAAGATACAGAGTGGGAGGAGACTTCATGCCTTTTCTCTTTCTGAGCTTCAGGATGCTTCCTCCAATGGCAATAATCATTCCACTGGTCATATGGTTTTCGACTATACACCTGATGGATACCGTGTTTGGTTTGGTACTCTTATATGGTCTCTTTCCAATGCCATTCGTTGTATGGCTGATGAGAAGTTTCTTTGATGAGATTCCAAAGGAAGTAGATGAAGCCGCACTCATGGACGGATGCACACCATTCCAGACATTTACGAAAGTAATTCTACCATTAGTCAGAGCTGGTTTAGCTGTAACTGCGCTATTCATTTTCAT
>DAOUZW010000070.1 GCA_030671315.1 Candidatus Bathyarchaeota archaeon | reverse complement strand
AAAAGGAGAAGTTGAAATGGAAGATACAAAAATAAGGAAATCTGTTAGGGAAGGATATGCGAACATTGCTAGACGAGAAAGCTCCTGTTGTTCTCCTGTAAATTCTTGTTGTGCCCCTGCAGGTTCTAATAATAAAGCTATAGATCAAGCAAATGATCTCAGCAAGAAGATAGGATACTCAGAAGAAGAATTAAAGATTGTACCTGAAGGATCAAATTTAGGCTTGGGCTGTGGGAATCCAGTCGCTCTCGCTTCTTTAGAAGAGGGTCAAACAGTTCTTGATCTTGGTTCTGGTGCAGGTTTCGACTGTTTTCTCGCATCAAGAAAAGTCGGTGACAAAGGGAAAGTCATTGGAGTAGACATGACTCCGGAGATGGTTGAAAAAGCTAGAGGAAACCTCCAAAAGAGTAATTATAAGAATGTGGAGTTCAGGCTTGGAGAAATTGAGCATCTTCCTGTTGCAGATAATTCTGTTGATGTAGTTATATCGAACTGTGTAATCAATCTCTCGCCTGACAAAGCTAGCGTATTCAGCGAAGCTTTGAGAGTGCTCAAACCAGGGGGAAAATTGATGATCTCTGACATAGTATTGTTGAAACCACTTCCTGATTCCATAAAGCGTAGTGTAGAAGCTTATGTTGGTTGTCTTGCTGGCGCCGTTATGAAGAATGAATACTTAGGCCTCATAGAGAAAGCAGGATTTCATCGAGTCAAAGTCATTGATGAGTCTCATTTCCCTGTGGAATTAATAACGAATGATCCGACAGCGGAGGCAATAATCAAGAAATCAAACATGTCGTCTGAAGAAATCAAGGGAGTAGGAGCTTCAGTGGTTAGTATTAAGGTCTCAGGAATTAAAACCTAACAAGACAGATGACCTGACATGTTTCAATTATTCTTAAGAGAATATTCTTAACATCGTGATATTAATATATCATGAAGAATTTAATATTGTTAGTAAAAAGATAGGTGTAATGCTTGGATATTTTTGAACTGATAGGCAAATCATACAACGTCTTGAAAAAGAACCTGATACTTTTCTTACCCTCTTTGGTTTTGACTTATCTTGCTCCTGTTGCCCTTGCGATCGTAGCACTTTACCTCTTTGTTCCAGTATTGGTTGTAGCTGGAAATCTGTCGGATCCCATGCTAGTTCTAATGGGAGGCGGTTTTATAGATGTAGTCATACTCCTTGTCTTAGCAGTCATTTTATTTGTCGCCATCGTCGCTGGAATGTCAAACCTAAGTAAGACCGCACTTCAAACTGGTCAAACTAGTTTTAAGGATTTCAAAATTGGTGCAAAGAGATATTTTGGAAGAATCTTGGGTGGCACGATATTGCTTGGGATACTCTACCTAATCATATTCTCTATTGGATTAGGTTCCGCGATCACCTTGATCGCCCCAGCGTTTACAGGTCTTCAATCCTCTGAAATGTTTCAGGAAGGCTTTCCAGAAAATTTCGATTGTCCTTTCTTGAGTGGAGACTTTGCAGATGCAGCTGACTGTCCCTTCATACAAGGATTTCCTGGTGGAATGGCGTCTATACAACCTATCATCGGGGCTTTCGCAAACGTATCTGGCATTGCCTTGATACTCGTCACAATAGCAGCCTTGATATTCATCTTCACAATCTTCTGGGTACCAGCAGCAGTCGTCGATGACTTAGGTATCTTCAAGGCTATAGGAAAAAGTGTAAGCTTCGTAAGAGAGAACTTCTATACTACCATCGGTTTTCTAGGATTATTCATAATCGCTGAACTCTTCACAAGCACACTCTTCCCACCAAGTATTGGCGGAGGCCTTGGAGGCATCTCCATGACACCAGGTGCCCTAGCACCCTTATTCCAACTGATCATAACAACATTCTTCGCATTGCTACTATTCGCAATCTACATAGATCGGACAGGAAAAACAGAACCACCCAGCGAATCAATAAGCAACTCAGAATCTAAAGACGAGGCTGAGAAGTAAACACACCCTTACCAATCTAGACACATGCTAATGACTCGTTGCATTAAATGCGGTGCGGAGAATCCTGATGAATCAGAATTCTGCAACAAATGTGGTTCTCAATTATCAACAACAGGCCAAAGTAAACCTTACCAACGAATTGAAGACGAATGTTTCGGCCTTCCCAGAGGCGGCGCAATCTTTGCCTTATTCATAGGCATAATGATAATTTTCGCTGGCCTTGGATTTTTTCTTCCCAAAGAGATGTATGGAATAAACTTAGAGAAATTATGGTGGACAATCGTAGTATTTGGAGTTGGCATATTGATAATTGCTGGCGCCATATATGGTTACCAACGAAAACGTTAACCTCTTAAGCATAGTATTCGCCCCCAGGTTATGAAAGTTAAGCGCGCGCTACACTAATGGTAATCAGCGAAATAATATTTTGACATAATAACATTATCAGCTTTTGGTCTAATCATAGAGTGATCAAAAGAGCTTATCGCTTTTTTTCTTTTGGGGTGGTTATGTAGCAAGCTGCTACCAAAGCAATTCCCACAAACAACAACACAAGACCCGCCATAAACCAAGGATCCATCCCAAAAGACAGCTCGAAACCAATGAGAAGAGCTAAACCTACGCATGCCACAATCATACCTCCCTGCAACATGTCTCCAGACCTAGACTTCTTCTCTTCTACCTCTTCCTTCCACAAGCCTTTTTCAATGAGTTTCATTTTTCTCTGATGCTCAAGATATATTGTAAACGTTGCTGATACGATCGCTAGAATCGGTATCATCAATGCCAATTCAACAATGACCAAACATAATTCACCTGCTTAAAAGGAGCCCTAGTGAAACGATAAACAAATTCATATCGGTCCCTCGATCGAGAAAATCATTCTAATGCCTCCGTCTAAACGTTAAAAAGAGTGTCAACATTGCCAATACAGTTCCCATAATTGTTGCTAAAGCCGTAAGTGGAGTCCAAGAATCAATCACGTAAGCTCTAAGATTAGACTCTTTTTCTTTTGTCGGCGTTTCTGTTAGTTTGGAAGAGGTTGATGTCGGGGTTTCCGTGGATGGAGCTACTGTAGTAACTGTTTGGGGAGGCTCTTCTGTAGGATCGGGAGACTGTTTTGTGGTAGTAGTTGTTAGCGGGTTCTCTTCTAAAGACTCAGTAGGAGTTGGATTTTCATTCCATACGGCTGTTTCTTCAGATTCGCATGTTAAACTGATATCGTCCCAAAATGTCTCGCTAACAAAATCAATCTTTTGAAAACGTACGGAAACCAATTCAATACTTAAAGAAGAAACGGTCCGTAAGTCGATCGATGGATAAGAATTTTTGAAATCTCTAGCAAGATCACGTTCCACATGGTTCCATCTATAGATCATCATTGCAGGTATCAATATGTTAGTAACATCTTCTGAATTCATTGTTGGTTTTGGGAATCCATCATAGATCTCTTCTTCAGGGTCCCATGCGACATAATATACTATCACCTTTGGATTCTTCTCGGTCAAGAAAGAAACAATCAAAGCAACATCCGTATATAGATTCTGACTGCCGGTCACACTGCCTAAATAGACCCAGAAACTCAACTGTAGATCTGTACATTGCTCCAAATTAATTGTTTGACGTGCACCACGACCCAGATGATCTTTGCTTTTATCAACTATGCCTCCCTCTAGTGAGTACCTTCCAAAGTGTGGTTTAGAATCAGTGATTACTGCTTTATCATCATGCTCTGGGTAGTAGCTAAATGCATTCCAATTATCCAAGCTATCCTCAAATCCTCCGTTCTTCACTAATTCTGTTCCCTTACATGTTGAGGGTACGATTAGAAATGAGAATGATAGAATTACAATCAATAAGAAAATGCTGCAATGTAATGTTACATTTCTTTTAACAAGACTTCTCATGATTCTTGTTCTCCATCCTTCAGTATTTTAGCATTATGACGTTTTCGAACTAGTACCATGGCAAAAAGAATAACTATTGAAGATAAGCCCAAGACGATAAGTCTACGTTGTTCTATTATGTTTTGATAGATAGTGTTCGGTTCTTCTGGTAGTGCGCGCGCGCGTGACATCGTTTCCGTAGAGATAGGTGGAGCAGACGATGGTGGTGTTTCAGTTGGCGTCATGTCCGGGCTTGGTGATGTTGGTGTAGTTTCCCATAGCTTTTGTTTTAGCGTTTTGCTCGTGGCTGTCAGACTAATATCATCCCAGTAAGGAATAGGTTCAGGTGACATAACTGCCCATAATGTAATGTTGATCTGTTGAATAGTGTCGAAGTCGATATTTGGAAATTCTTTCTCGAAATCTTCTTCTAGATTGCGTACAACATAATTCCATTTATCCAATTCTAAATTAGATATTAATATGTCCTTGATGTTTTCTCTTGGATAACGATGATCACCCGTAACATAGTATGATAGACCCTTTTTATTTGAGGATGTGGTAACCAAAACATCAATGGCAGATATTGTTCTTCCTTCGGGAACACCAGGAATATGATGCAAATAGATCCAAAAGCTCAAAGTCAGATTTGAAGGTGACTCAATTTTAATGATCTGACTGGCGCTACCATTATTGGTACGGAGTGAATATCTACCGGAATGAGCGAAAAGTTCGCTGATCGCTGCAGGCTTCGAAGAAATCATCTGCCAAGAATTAACTTGCTCCCTCTGATCTTCAGGCGAAGATTCAAAATCACCATTGTTTATCAATTCAACAGTTTCAAAACCTGAACTACCAGTGGAAAACAGAATGAGACTCAACAACGATAACCAAGATATGGGAGTTAAAGCCAAAGACATCCTCTCTAGATTAAAATGAATAGCGTGACAAATGTATACGCCGACATTAGAATAACAAAAATGCTTGCCATGAAGCTATATTTGGGATAATCTATATGACGTATCAAAGCCAGTAACATGACAGTATCAGCAAAAAGGATTATCCCCATCATTAATAGATTTTCTCCGCGTGTGGGTGAATAATCAAATGTGAGGAACACTGTAAATGATAACAACAAACCTAAAATCAGATGATACCACCCGATAATTTTGAGATAAAATCTAATATGTTCTCTCTGGGTAATCGTGCCGATACACCAAGTAACAATGGCAATAAAAAGAAAATATGTCAACATGAGATCGGTTGGTTCTAAAGCGCGAGTACGCGTAACACGATTGACTGTTAAGATAATCAAAATAGTTGCAATTACTATCAAGGTTCGGAAAACATTGTCTAGATTATTACGAATTTCTTTTAAAGATAATTCCTCTGAAGAATTCAAATTTCGAATCACTCATAGTATTTAATATGATGATTGTCTTAACACCGTTATGAATATAACGCGCGCTTTTATATTTAACATCGTTAACTATTTAAGGATCTTCTCTTTATAACCCGTTATTTTTAGTGCCCGCGCTGATGAAAATGGTGTTATTCTTTAGAGAGAAAGGTAAATAGTTAGCTAGCTTAGAGAATTTGACAAACCATAATGTGGTATTAAAATGGTAAAATCAAAAATAACCAAATCACTTGTCATTTTGTTGCATGGATTCATCATATGGTCATTATGCGGTGCAGTAATGGGAGTTGGCATGAGTACAACTTCTCTCAACAACACACTGATAATCCATGCAATCGCTGCGCCTATTATAGCAATATCAATATCTGCAATTTATTTCAAGAAGTTCAATTATACTGCAGCCTTGCAGACAGCAATCATCTTTGTTGCAATTGCAATTCTTGCAGACGTTTTCATTGTTTCTATGCTTATTAACAAGAGTTTTGAAATGTTTGAAAGCTTCTTAGGAACATGGCTGGTTTTCATCTTAATCTTTGTCGCAACTTATCTGACAGGCAAGTACATTAGAAGAAATAACTAAATAAATCGGATACGATTTCATTTATACCATCAAAAAAATTATGGTGGATACTTGTTGAGTGAAAGTAAGCCCAAAGGTTGGTTTGCTAGACACGCTGAGTCAGAAGCTAAAAAAGATGTAATGAAGCTTTCTGGGAGAGCCGGAGAATTTATCGGCATATTCTGTATCCTCATATTGATAATCTTCTTTATTACTCATCAAACATCTTCAACTGGATTCTTCACTTCAAAATTTGGTCATTTAGAGCAGTTCCTATTTTATGGTTCATTATCCTTTGGAATAATTACCAGTATTGGAAAGATAATAGTAGGTCGAAAAAATGCAATT
>DAOUZW010000097.1 GCA_030671315.1 Candidatus Bathyarchaeota archaeon | reverse complement strand
CCCGTACCCATTCCGAACACGGAAGTGAATCTCCTAAGCGATCTAGGTTGTAGTGTTGTGCGAGAGCCTACGCGAACCCTAGACCGCTGCCAACTCTTCTTGAAAAAACTTATACGTGAATCAACATCGTGAAACGTTTATAACTGCGACTGGAATCCCTACTAAAAGATAACTTATTTGAGGCATAGCTTATTGCTGAACACGCTCATACTGGGATTGCCAACTGGCGAAAATAGTTCGATGAGTACGATTATCTCTACTATGATGTATCTTTCATTCATACTCTTCATACTTTTTGGCCAGAAAATTCAGCTTTATACAATGATTTGGAACATGAGTGGAGCTATCAAGAAACTTGAAATAATGAAGTTCGAAGCTAGAGAACTTACGATAAAGACCTTAAAGGAGATAGGGAAACCAAAGAATGATATCGTTCCCAGACTAAATGCTCTTCTCGAACAATTTTTAATTTCACCAGTGAACATGGATCCAGCTGGGATCGTCTGGAAATTTGATCACCTCCTTGATGTTCGCGAGGAGAAATTCAAAGATGATGTAAAAAGGCTTGCACCTGAAGCTGATAATGCTCAACTAAATAACATGGAGAATCTTGTCGAAGGTAGTCTTGCCCTAAACACAGTTTACCGCATAGTTAGACACTTTTACCTACTTGGTCGAAAGACACAAAGTTTCTATCTGATACTCCAACTTCAAATGATTCTTCCACTAATCATGCAGGAAGCGGAGGCATTAGTTGGTGCTACTAAAGCGTTCGCTCAAGGTCAACCTATAGGCGATGGAGTCGGCGCCTTAGTAGCTTCAAAACTTATGAAAGACAAAGAAAAAAGAAAAGTCGAGAAAGATGTTGTTGTATCTGAACTAATGATGGATGGAAGGAAGATACTTGCTCTAAAGGCTGAAGGCCCTGGAGGAAATGTTGGAAAACCAGGAGATGCTATCAAACAATTAATTGAAGAGCGAGAAGGAAAAATTGCTATGGTAATTATGGTTGACGCAGCAGTAAAGTTTGAAGGAGAAAAAACAGGAGATATCAGCGAAGGAATCGGCGCCGCAATTGGAGGAATCGGAACCGAACGGTTCAAGATAGAAGAGGAAGCTTCCAAATACAAAATACCGGTTCATGCTGTAATTGTAAAAGAAAGCCTTCAAGACGCAATAACGCCGATGAAAAAAGAGATATCTGAAGCTACAGATAATGTAATCACGAGGATCAAAAGTCTTTTACAAGAACGAACCCAGGAAGCAGAAACAATCATTATAGCTGGCATTGGAAACACTATTGGAATAGGGCAGTAGGTGAATGGCAACGACGCAGAAGAAAAGTGGATTCTATTTTTATCTAGCAATAATCTTCAGTATTGGGGTACTTGCATATTCAGCATGGCTCATATTCAATTCAGTCATTTCTTACGAACAAGGCCAGACTGGAGAGTTTTATTATGGTTTAATATTGGGAGCAATTGGTGTTGGACTTTCAGTATCATCATTATCAACAATGAGAAGGCGAATGCAAACCATCAAGACTAAAGAATTGAAGAACTTTACAGTAGAGTACTGTGAGAAATGTTACTTCAAGAAACTTAGAGAATTTAAAGTTGGAGATTATGTTTATAAAAAGATTGGTGCGTGTCCCCAGTGCAAAGAGGAGCTACATATTAGTCAAATATACTCGGAAT
Organism: Candidatus Bathyarchaeota archaeon; assembly: GCA_030671315.1. Lineage (GTDB taxonomy): Archaea > Thermoproteota > Bathyarchaeia > 40CM-2-53-6 > RBG-13-38-9 > RBG-13-38-9. The sequence goes on along the minus strand of DAOUZW010000097.1, from coordinate 3,580 downwards.
CTCCTAAAGAAAAATAACTATTTTCATGTAAATTGTGAATTTGATAAATTAAGTAGCTGGCACACGCTACTCATGTAATTATTCTACATCCATCTTTTTCTACTATCACAGTGTGTTCTGCCTGTGAAACGGGTAATCCACTAGCTTCCACAAGAACTCTGTAAGGGATTATGCAACGAGATTTTATGAGTTGCTCGAATATGTTATCAAATGATGGAAAGGAGAATTTTGACCTTAACCATCGTGATGCGAAAGGAAGAAAACGATGTTCCTTTTTAATATGTTCTAGGAGGGCCATAGCATCTTGAGATTTCAAACGCCGATCTTTATGATATCTAAAAATGACTGTCTCATTTGAGTCCCTGACCATGCCTGCTGCATTTTGGAGTGTACTAAATGGTTCAACAGCATAAATTTCACCTTCTTCGATTGTACCCCCATCGATTCCGGAGATATTTGGTATGCTTTTTCCAGTATGGAGATTGAATCTCTCAATTCTATGGCCCATAAGATTTCTTATCGGTCGATAACCAAACCGTGTAATGGCTTTCTCAATTATGGCTCCGACATGGGATACTTTAACACCAGGTTTCATAGCATTTATTCCGTTTTGGAGTGCATCTTGAGCTGAGATTATTAGGTCCTGATAGTCTTGGTTGAAACTTAACGTTATGGCAGTGTCTGCTATGTAGCCTTCAATATGAACTCCTATATCGATTTTAACAATTGAATTCTCTGGGATTTTCCTAACATCATTTGCTGGAGATGTGAAATGTGCTGTGATCTCGTTCACTCCTATATTTACTGGAAATGCTGGTATTCCTCCAAGTTCCATAGCCAGAAGTTCGAGTCTTTCACAAACATTTACAAGAGGAACGTCGATATCTGCAATTTTTTTTGCTTCCTCTTTGAGTTTTACCGCTATTCTACCGGCCTCAAGGTATTTCGATAGAGCTTCTGACAAGTTCATTGACTCCTTGATATAATACTGATGTTTACAATGAGTTTTAGGGTCCGATTCAATGGTTGAGATAATCCTATTAGAAGGTTGGGTTGATAAAGACAGATGGGTTACCAATGATCCAAATCGGAATTATTGGGAAAACAAATACCGGAAAAACGACATTATTTAACGCAGCAACACTTCTCTCTGCTGAAGTATCAACGTATCCATTCACTACAAAGAGACCGAATATTGGGACTGCTTATGTAAGAACTCTTTGTGTTTGCAGGGAATTAGGAGTAAAAGATGCTCCTCGTAATTCTGCATGCATGGATGGTTGGCGTTTTATTCCAATAGAAATAGTAGATCTTCCAGGCTTGATTAAAGGTTCATGGTCAGGAATGGGCTTAGGTGACAGGTTTCTAAGCGTCGCATCACAAGCTGATGCACTGATTCATGTGGCAGATGCTTCTGGAAGTATTGATGCTGAAGGAAAACTGACTAGACCTGGACTTGGAAATCCGATAATGGATATCTATGATGTTGAAGAGGAGATCATGCTCTGGTTTGCAAAATCAATAGCAAAGAGTGTTAAAGGAATTCGAAAAAAGGCTGATTCAGGAGAGCCTTTAAAGAAATCACTCTATCGTTCATTAGCTGGATTGAAGGTTAGGCCTGAACACATAGAGAAAGCTCTTGAAAACAGCTTTCTTGAAGAGAAGTCTGTAAAGAAATGGAGTGATAAAGATCTAAAGCTTTTCTCGCAGGAAATAAGAAAGCTCTCAAAACCAACAGTCATTATAGCAAATAAAATGGACATTGCCAACTCCAGTACAAATTATGAACGTATGATAGAAGAATTCAAAGGATCATTTGTGGTTCCAGCATGCAGCGAAGCAGAGCTTGCTCTGCGTAGAGCTGAAACAAAGGGATTAATCAGATACGTTCCGGGAGAAGAAAAGTTCCAAGTATTGAACAAGAGAAAACTTACGAAAGAACAACAATGGGCTCTCAATTATGTACAGGAAAGAGTTCTAACAAGATGGGTAAATACTGGAGTTCAATTTGCGATAAACATGTGTATATTAAAATTATTGGGTATGAATACTGTATACCCTGTTGAAGACGTAAAAAAGATGTCAGACCATGCAGGCAAAGTTCTTCCTGATGCATTTCTTATACCTTATCATGCTGATGTCAGATATCTTGCAAAAGAGATACATACTGAATTGGAAAAAACAATGCTGCATGCTGTTGATGTACGAACAGGTCTTAGACTTCCAACGGACTATGTTCTCAAAGATAGAGATGTAATAAGTATAATTGCAGCTGCTCGTAAGAAAAGAGCCTAATGCTTTGAAACAAACTTCAAAAGATCCGCTTTAGTTACGATTCCTCTGGTATGTCCTTTTTTTGTCACTAAAACAGCCTGACTATACTGAAGTAGAGAAGATATTACTGTAATAGGGGTATCTTCGTTTACTGTGGGAAAAGCATCTTCCATTATCGACTCTACTGTAACACTTGAAAGTTGTTTAGGATCTTTCCTTACTAGTATCTGATTGAGGACTGTTTTCTCAGTTATGCTTCCTACAATCCGAGTCCCGTCGAATACTGGAAGTTGGGAATAACCTGTATCATTCATTATTCGGATTGCTTTGGAAACAGTATCATTTTTCTGAACCCCTACAACTTTTCCTTCAAGGATTTCTCCAATCTTGATTTCTCTCTTCTTTTCGAGACTTTCGAATAAATCAAAAATGTCCTTCGTTTTAGTGTATGAAGGATTTATTCTACCCGTTTCGATTTTTGCGATCATAGATTGGCTAACGCCAACCATTTTTGCAAGCTCCTTTTGGCTCAAGTCTAGACTTTTGCGTCTTTTTTCGATCTCTTCAAGCTGCGGGAGCATGATTCATGTATCCTCTGCCTGTAAGTGAGAGAGAACCAAGTATAATCAACAATTTTCTAAGTTTTTCTAGGGGACAATTGATATTTGTGCTTTTCATTCAATTATCCACCGAATATTATTATATCTTAATACTATTCAAAAAGAAATCTATCTATGGGCGTCAAGAATGCAACTTGAAGATGTTATCTCCAACTATCGTATTATCGATCTAACACATGTTTTGGAAGAGAGGACTCCTTGCTATTTGCCATTTTATCATATGCCATGGATGTCTAGGAAGCAAGATGATGGTTACAATGCTTACGTATTGCAAATTGCCGAACATCATGCAACTCATGTGGATGCACCTGCCCATGTCGGTGGGACAAGATGGCTTGATGATATCGATTTGGATAGTTGGCATGGACCTTGCCGAGTAATAAATCTGAAAAACAAAAGATTGGCTGAAGAAGTATTTACAAAAGACATCAAATTATGGGAGAAGAATAATGGTCAAATCAATCAAGACGAAATTATACTTCTTCAATATGGGTGGGACAAGAGATGGATTACAAAGGATGACAAAATCAACACACCTAAGAAGGGTGAATATTTGAAGGATTTTCCAGGTCTGTCTGAAGAAGCAGCAGCATATCTGGCCCAGAAAAAGATCAAACTAATTGGAACGGATACGCCAACAGTTGATTCTATTTCTGCTTTTCTTGATGCACATGATCGTGGTAAGA
>DAOUZW010000050.1 GCA_030671315.1 Candidatus Bathyarchaeota archaeon | reverse complement strand
TTGCTAGTGGAGTTCAAGGACCTTCAACACAAGAAGAGCAAGAAAGAAATTTCAAAAACTATCTTTGAAAATCTCAATAAATACGTCACAGAAATATCTTATAATAAAACATGGATTACTGGTGATATTACTAACTGGATTAAACTTCCATACGAACTCTCCTTTTATGGACGCGACTTTGCTTTAGGCTTTGATGTTGAATCAAGGAGACTCTTTTGTGATGCCGTACATGAGGTCGATGATTCGATTAATTTCAAAAAATATAAGCACGTAGTGATTGTCCATGCTGGTTATGGCCAAGAGACTTCTGGAAAATTAAGTGATCTATGGTCTGCATATTATATTTGCAGGCCACCGGTGTATGCAGATGGGCTGATTTTAACGAAAGTAACGGTTGTCCCTGAAGATCAAGCTGAAGGTAAGAATACTTTGGGAGTCTACGCTCATGAATTTATGCATAGTCTAGGATTACCTGATCTGTATCCGGCTAAAGGATTGAAAAAGAAACATTTGGATATGTACGATGTAATGGATGGAGGATTCAAGAACGGTAAATCTCCAGGTGGATCCAGTCCATCACATCCAGGTGCATGGAGCAAACTTCTGCTGGAATGGCCAGTGAAGACCAGAATGATATATCCTGGCTCTATAGAAAATGTCACAATATGGCCTTTAGAAGATAAGACAGACAAAATTCAAGCAGTAATTCTTCCATCATCAAATGGTCGATACTATTTGGTGGAAGTTCGACAAAAATCTGGGTTTGACAAGTATCTTCCTGAGTCAGGAGTACTCATAACATTAGTGAATGAAAAGCTGCCACCACAATCTGGTATGGTTAGAGTTATCGATGCTAATCCATCTACATTGGATTTGACAGATGCCGCATTCCAAGTTGGTGAAACTTACCAAGTTTCATCAAAACTGATTAAGATTTCAATAATATCTGGAAGTAAGGGATTTACGATTCTTGTTGATAGACGGCTTTCTCAGGATGTTTCCTGAGAAAGGTTGTTTTAAAATATGTAGTGGTCCCGCGGGCCGGAGTTTCATAGGTAAAAACCTATTTTGAATTCGCCGAGCACTTGCTCTCCAGCGACACTCCGGTATCCATTGTTAGCCTGATAGGCTAGATGGCCGCACCATGGGTACAGCTCTACAGCATCTCCTCACGTTATTGACGTGATCGGAAGCTCTACCAAGCTGAGCTTACGGGATGCTTACACACATCTTACCGCGGGATCCGCGGGACCCTGATTTCACTCAAACATGAATCAGATAAATGTTTTACGTTATATTCAACCAGTAAGCAAACCAATGGGAACAGACTTATTCAGGGTCGAAAACTATCTGTTCCTGAATGTACGATTCTCCATCGATCTCTACTAGCTTTAGATATGAAGCCATTTGAAATTTACCTCCAAATTATTGGTGCCCCATAAGTTGTCCAATAATATAATGATTTAGGCTTAAAGGATCCATAATAGGCGGATGAAGCCAAAACAGGTTTTTGATATCTATTCAAACCAAGCTGTTGAAGTGGATCATTTATTCTATGGATCCTCGGAAATCTAAGCTGTTGGTAAGGCCAGCGACCCTTTCTCCAATAGAATGGATCATAATAGCTCATTACAGTCACCTAATCTAACTAGATTTTCTCCCTCCTTATATTTTTTCTATTTTGAAGTTTTTAAATATGGATAAATCTTCAATCATGGATAGCTCGCACTTTCAATTTGAAATAGTTAAATTATCTAGATTTAGTTCTGAAATAATGCTTTAAACATCATTTCAAATCCAGTATGAGATTGTGATATGAGAATGAAAATGGCGATATCGTACTTAGAAGGCTGGCGATTTAGTTCGAAATATAGGAATCATGAGATAATATCGGACCAGCCTACAGAAGAAGATGGACAAGATACGGGGATGACTCCCGTCGAGATGTTCATCTCATCAATAGGATGCTGCATGGGTGTCTACGCGAAAATGTTCTGTGATCGACATAAAATCCCTATGGAAGGCATGAACATTGTTTTGGAATGGAACATGGCAAAGAACCCTTCAAGAGTTGGTGAGCTTCAAGCAAAAATTCTGTTCAAAAAAAATATTGAACCTGAGTTGCAACAAGGTATCATTAGAATGGTTAAACATTGTACAGTGCATAATACAATTAATAATCCACCCGAGATCAATGTTTCTATCTCTATTCCTGAATTGAATTAGATAATATTAGATTTGGATAATAGTTAATTCTAACGTACTACTTTCTCTATTTGTAGTTCAAGAATGTCTGTGGCACCAGCACGTTTTAGTCTTGGAATTAGATTAACAATCTGGTCTTCGGCTACAGCAACCTCAACAGCATATCCGCCTTTGGATCCATCATAAAGTTTAGAGATGGTTGGGCTTTTCATAGAGGGAAGGACATTCATCACTCTATTCATAGAATCTTCAGTAACATTCATTTTCAGAAGTCGAAGACCTTTACCATCTCTAGCTCCTTCAATGAGCGAACACAAGCCTTCTATTTTCTCTTTCTTCCAAGAATCCTTCAAACTGTTCTTGTTACCGATCACTCGGGCTGTTGATTCGAACAGTTTATGAATAATTGCCCAACCGTTCTCTTTTAAAGTAGCTCCAGTTTCAGTGCAATCAACTATTAGGTCTGCAACTTCAATGAAGGTCTCCGTTGCACCATACGAGCGTATGAACCTATAGGGTAACTTTGGTAAATGTGTAGTAAACAGATTTCTTGTAAGGTTCTCGTATTCCGAAGCAACTACAATCTTTTCTTTCTTTTCTTTATTAATTATCTCTTCGAATTTTGAAAAAACTTTCAAACCAAGATTTTCGTTAAGTCCATGTCTTTGTGGAACTGCTGCTATGACATTGACTTGCCCAACTTTAAGATCTGCTAATTCTTCAACGTCAGCTTTTGGCTCAAGAATCCAGTCGAGACCAGTAATGCCTAAATCATATCTACCTTGTTCAACTAAAAGACTGATGTTTTGAGCACGGTGAATTCTTAATTCCAACTCGTGGTCTCTCGATTCAGCTCTATACGAGCGCTCACCTCTAATGATGATGTTGTATCCAGATCGGTCCAGTAGGGATTTAACAGAATTCCAAAGATGGCCTTTTGGTAGAGCTACTCTAAGGGTGGACATGTTATGATCACATTATGCTTCTAGATTGTTATTTTAACTGTATATTTATTATTTGAAGATCTTGTTTTGATTCATAGAAGACATTCGATGTTTATATTGTAAATAATTCATGGTCTTTATGATGCTATCTTGATATTAGATAGATAAGGGTTGAAGTACATAGATTAGTGTGACAATCGCCATATGTAGATGTGAATAGATATTTGCCAGTTGATGATTTTGAGACGCATGTTATAAATGCTCTTAGCGCTAGGAAAAAAGTGAAATTGGCAACGAATAATCTTGTACGTGCTGCCGTCTTAGTTCCTCTGATGAAAAACGCGGGTTATTATTCCTTACTCTTAACAAAAAGGAATAAAGAATTGAAAAATCATCCAGGCCAAATATCTTTTCCTGGAGGTTTATTCGAAGAATCAGACATTGATCCAAAGGGTACTATATTACGAGAAGCTTGGGAAGAACTTGGCATAATAACGAGCGATATGAATATTCTTGGAATGTTAGATGATTATGCAAGTAGTACTGGTTATTTGATATCTCCTTTTGTTGGAAAAATTCCGTATCCATATGATTTCAAAATAAACAGAAATGAAGTCAGTGAAATAATTATGGCTCCTCTTGAGGAACTAAAAAAATCTCCAAAAACTGGGTATGTAATCAAGAATTCCAAGCCATATCCTGTATATTATTATGAACTTCCTAATCATGTAATCTGGGGAGCCACTGCTAGAATAATAAAAAATTTTATTGAAATATTATTTAACTAAGCTTAAAATTCTGATTTTTTTAGAGTATTAATGCACATTTTAACCATTAATTATACGGAGATATCTTAATATCCGTCAAGACTGATTCGAGTCTGGCAAACCGATTTGTCAAATCAAGAACAAAATTATGCTTATTGTGAACATATCTGCTAGTATTGTCGACTCAAGTTACAGGTATGTCTCTCAAATGAGGGTCTTACTTTAATGGTCTTTAAAAAAAGTTTCAAGCTTGTTACCGATTATACCCCAAAAGGAGATCAACCCAAAGCTATTAGTATGCTATCTGAAGGTGTAAAGCAAGGACTGAAAAGACAGACATTAAAAGGTGCTACTGGGACAGGAAAAACCTTTGTCATGGCACATGTGATAGCGAATACCCAAAGGCCAACTCTTGTCATATCTCATAACAAAACTTTGGCAGCTCAACTCTATACAGAATTCAAAACTTTTTTTCCCGAAAACGCTGTAGAATATTTTGTTAGTTACTATGACTATTACCAGCCTGAAGCCTATGTCCCAAAAACTGATACTTACATTGCTAAAGAGACATCGATTAACGAGGAGATCGATAGGCTTAGACATTCATCAACACAATCGCTTTTATCGCGAAAAGATGTGATAGTCGTTGCAAGTTCCTCATGTCTATATGGATTGGGGTCGCCACAAGAATATCTAAAAATTGTATTACGTCTTCATAAAAATCAAATAATTGGAAGAAATGAAATCCTAAAAAGACTAGTAGATATGCAATATGAACGAAATGATACCGCGCTAAGTAGAGGGCGCTTCAGGGCTAGAGGAAATGTAATCGAAATCTGTCCAATTAATCAAGAGATTGTATTAAGATTTTTACTTAGTGAAGATAAAATAGATAAAATTCTCGAGCTTGACCCAATCACAGGAATTGAACAAGGATTCAAGGAATCTGCATTCATCTTTCCGGCTAAACATTTTGTAACCCCCAAAAATGAACTTGCAACGGCAACCAAATCAATCAAATCTGAACTTCAAGTAAGATTGGAAGAATTAAATGCTGAAAATAAACTACTTGAAGCACAACGGCTTGAGCAGAGAACCAAGTATGACTTGGAAATGATAGAGCAGATCGGGTACTGTTCTGGGATAGAGAATTATTCTAGACACTTTGATGGACGTGAAGTAGGAGAACCTCCTCACACTTTAATTGATTATTTCCCTAAGGGTTTCTTGACAATAATAGATGAGTCTCATGTTACTATACCTCAACTGGAGGGTATGTATGGTGGTGATACTTCTAGAAAGGAGACTTTGATTGATCATGGATTCAGACTAAAATCAGCTAAAGATAATAGACCATTATCCTTCAAGGAATTCAATACGAAGATTGGCCTAGTCATATACATGTCTGCCACACCCTCATCATATGAAATCAATATTAGCAAAAGAATAGTTGAACAGATCATTAGACCAACTGGACTAGTGGATCCTGAAGTAATAGTTAGACCAGCAAAAGGTCAAGTTCAAAACCTCATTAATGAGATTAACAATCGGGTAAAGAAGAAAGAGAAATGTCTGGTTACAACACTGACGAAAAAGATGGCTGAAAATCTATCTGAATTTATACAAGAGACCGGCATAAACGTAAATTATTTACATTCTGAGATTGACACTTTTGATAGAGTTGAAATTCTCAAAGATCTTCGCCTAGGTGTATATGATGCTATTATTGGTGTCAACCTTCTAAGAGAAGGACTTGACCTGCCAGAAGTATCACTTGTTGCCATTCTAGATGCTGATAGTGAAGGTTTTCTCCGCTCTGGGACTTCCTTAATACAGACTATCGGTCGAGCCTCCAGAAATGCATCTGGCCAAGTAATCATGTATGCAGATAATATGACTAGATCTATGAGTAGAGCTATAGATGAGACTCAGCGGAGGCGTGAGATACAGTTGGAATATAATCGAAAATATGGTATCGTCCCCGAGACAATAAGAAAAGAAGTTAAGACAATATTAGCAATGTCAATGCAGAAAGAACCAACTAATAACGCGCACGTTATCGCTAAAAGATTGAGTGCTCCCAAGAAAAAGTCTAGATCAGGACATGAGCTTTCAGCCATAATAGCGGGATTAGAGGAAGAGATGTTCGAGTCAGCGAGAAAATTAGAATTTGAAAAAGCCGCTATGATAAGAGATCAAATTCGAATACTTCAAAGTGGTGAAAAGGCTTAACTGGTAACATAATTGTAAAGGGAGCCAAACAAAATAATCTCAAAAATATCACAGTAGAAATTCCTAGGAATCGTATTGTTGTAATAACCGGATTAAGTGGGTCTGGAAAATCCTCCCTGGCATTTGATACAATATATGCTGAAGGTCAGCGCCGTTATATAGAATCATTGTCAGCATACGCAAGGCAATTTCTCGGTCAACTTAGCAAGCCTGACGTAGACTATATAGAAAATCTCTCACCCGCAATTGCAATTGAACAAAGAACCGCTAGTGCTAATCCTAGATCAACTGTAGCAACAGCCACAGAGATACACGATTATCTCAGACTTTTATTTGCAAGAATTGGAATTCCACATTGTCACATCTGTGGTAGTAAAATCGCCAAGCAGACAGTCGAACAAATAGTAGATTCCTTATTGAGCCAATGTAATCAACAAACAGTTAAAATTCTTGCACCTATTGTACGAGGAAGGAAAGGGGAATACAAAGATCTACTTGGAGATCTAAAACTCAAAGGCTTCATTATGGCACGAGTTGATGGAAGAGAGGTAAGAACCGAACAGCAAATCAAACTTGAAAGGTACAAGAAGCATACTATAGAGGCTGTTGTCGACAGTGTCAAATTGACAAAGCGCGAGAAATCTAGAATTGCGGAGTCGATCCAAACCGCGATAGAACTCTCAGGAGGTATTGTAGTTGTTGAAACTAAAAGTTCAGAGCTTGCTTTCAGTGAGAAACTCGCATGCCCAAAATGTGGAGTTAGCATAGAAGAACTTGAACCTAGATCATTCTCTTTCAATAGTCCATACGGTGCTTGTGATGAATGTACTGGTCTCGGTGTCAAGATAAGGATAGATCCGGAATTAGTACTTCCAGATAAAGACAAATCCATATCGGAGGGTGCGATCAAACCATTCTTTGGTCCTGTTGATGGATGGATACTCTCTCAATTCAGACCGATCGCGAGAAGACACGGGATAGAATTTAACAAACCAGTTAAAAACTTCACGAAGAGACAGCTCAACATTATCCTATATGGTACTCCAAATGAGGAAGGGGGTCAATCCTTCGAAGGTATAGTCAATATGCTTGAAAGAAGGTATAGAGAAACTCGCTCAGATTCTATGAAAGAGTGGTACCGGAAATTCATGAGTGAAAGTCTCTGTCCTAACTGTAAAGGAGCCAGACTTAAACCACAACCTCTTGCTGTTAAGATCGTTGGAAAATCCATTGCTGAAGTAACAAAGATGTCAATTACTGATGCAATTAACTATCTTTCCACTCTAAATCTTAAAGACAGAGAGAAATTCATTGCATCAAGAATATTGA
>DAOUZW010000074.1 GCA_030671315.1 Candidatus Bathyarchaeota archaeon | reverse complement strand
CCGACATAAGTAGCACTTCCAAGTAATCCCCATCCTGTATGAATCATTATTGGGATCTTCAAACTAATAGCCTTCTCAATTAAACGTAAGACGGTCTTATTTGTTAGATAATATCCACCTAAAACTGGGTGAAGTTTTAATCCTCTAAATCCAAATTTCTTGATCAAAGAATCAAGTTGATCGCAGCAATTTTCTATTCTAGGATCTAACCAAGCGAACCCGAAAAGACGATTTGTATTGTTTTCGATTGATTTTGCTAGTGCGACATTAGAATCCCATAATCTGTGAGGTAAATGAAAATTTGGCATTACAATTGCATTGTCTACATTGTTTCTATCCATCTCTATAAGCAAATCTTCAACTGATATAGGCCTGTCAACGGAATCTGAGTAATGAAAGGAATCACCTTTACCCACATGAGTGTGAGCATCAAAAATCATTTTATCACCTAACTCTATAATCATATTTCATAATAATAGAAATGTCGGCATAGAGGAAAAAATTGGAATATTAGGAAAAACTTCGACGTTCGGAAATAAATTTGTGTTTTGTTAAAATTTCATTCTTTAATTATAGATTTCAGTAGCTCAGTATATTTTGTTGAATCCATTAGTACTTTTATTTCTTCGAGGTTTTCGGGTTTGATAACTACAATCCAACCTTCAGTGTATGGATTTTTATTAATCAAGTCGGGTTTGTTAGATAGAACATCATTAACTTCGATTATTTTACCTCTGATAGGAGCGAAATAATCCGATACAGCTTTTACTGATTCTACTGTACCAAGAGGTTGTTTGCTTGTAACATCAATATTGCATTTTGGAAGATCAACAAAGACAACTTCATGAAGTGATTTCTGTGCGTAATCTGTTACTCCTATTCGACAGACATCACTCTCCACCTTGAGCCATTCATGATCTTTTGAATAGTAGAGTCCTTCTGGAACTTCATAATCTTCGACATTCAATGAAAATCTACATCGTCATTTTGTTTCTTAAATGTGATTTTTGGAATTAATCATGAATTTCTTTTAACACCATAAATCTTGGGATCATAAAATGGGAATCCAACAATTTCAGCATCAATTAGTTTTCCATGGACTTCAATGGAGACCTTATTTCCCTCATTTGAATGCTCGATTGGAACATATCCCATTGCTATACCCAAATTTAGTAAGGGAGAATAAGTTCCGCTGGTTATTGTGCCGATATTTTCACTATTTTTAATTATCTTGCATTTTGCTCTGGGTATACCTTTACCTATGACTCGTAGGCCGACTCGTTTTATCTTGATTCCATCTTCTTTTTTTCGGATAATTGCTTCTTTACCTATGAAATTTCCTTTATCAACTTTAACAACGAAACCGAGTCTTGCTTCTGATGGATTAGTAGATTCTGTGATGTCATTTCCATATAGACACATTCCAGCCTCTAAACGTAGAACATCACGTGCCCCGAGACCACAAGGTTTGATTTTATAATCTTTTCCAGCTTTGAGTATATCTTCCCACAACTCTACTGCTTTACTTGGATCATTTACTGATGCATTCATGATACTGATTTCTACTCCATCCTCACCAGTATAACCAGTTCTTGAGAGAATACACTCTTTTCCACTTATCTCTGCGAACATGCAGTCAAAACGTATAGTTTCAGATAGATTAGTTGTTGTTAGTTTTTGAACAGTAGCTAAAGCTTTGGGACCTTGTATAGAGATCATTGCAGTTTCGTTGGAAGCTTCTTTTAGTTCGACCTTGTAGTCCTTGGAGTTCTTTTGAATCCAATTGAAATCTTTTTCACGATTTCCTGCATTGAAAACCACAAGATATTGACTATCTCCCAGTTTGAATATGACCAAGTCGTCTTTAATTCCACCCTCACTATTACAGAGAAGTGTATACTGGGCGTGGTTGGATCGTAAAGTTGTGACGTTATTGGTTGTAACATAGTTTAAGAAAGCTTCAGCGTCAGGACCTGAAACAAATGTTCTACCCATGTGGGAAATGTCAAATATTCCAACATTATTTCTAACAGCTAGACATTCAGGGCCCACTCCTTCATACCATAAAGGCATCTTAAAGTCTGCAAAGTCAACTAGATGGCTGTTCTTTTCATGATATTGAAATAACTGTGTTTTAAGTGTCAAACTATATACACCATTATTGTACTTCAACTCTCACAGTTGATGAAGCCATTTTCTTGTGGTCCATGTCACCGGTCCAGAATGATCTTAGAAGATAAGTTCCTGAGTTTTCTGGTTTCCATTTGAATGAGTAATTACCTCTTTCAGTTGGGGCCATACCTAGGTTATTCCATGTTGATCCTTCGTCTTCACTTATTTGAATGAAGATCAAAGCTAAATGTTCGGGCCATATGCTGCCGCTAATTGTTATTTCAGTATCTTTATTCATTGTCGAGTTTGGTATTTCGCAGGTAAGTATGCTTTTGGCTTTTGGTGAGTAAGGTGTTCCCATAAGGTATTCACATGACTGTAGAGAGTTTTATGAAGCGTATTCTTGCCATCCTTAAAAGTGTAACCAAGAAATCAGAAAAGATGTTTATCTGTAATTTTTGGCTTATCGCCTACCTTGCTTATAATAATATTATTGAATCCTATTTTTCTTATCCTTGAAGCAATTTTTTCTGCGTTACGTGTAAAAGTATTAATGAAGACAGATGGACCAGTATCTATAGAATACCAGGCAGAAAGTTGTTCTGATCTCATGGCAACTACTTCTTTAATCACCATTAGTGTTTCAGGTTCCCACAGAATCATATGATCGTTACCTGTCATCGTTGTTGCATGAAGATTCAGTGTATCTTCTTCTGACAATCTACTGATTGCTGCAACATCTTTAAGATAAATTGCTCTCTTCATGGTCTCAACTATGACTCCTATTCGTTTTAATCTTTGAACGAAAAGTGGAGAGCCTAGGACTTCTTTATGAGCCTCATCTGTTTTAACTTGGGAGAAAATAGGAACGATTACCATAGAAAGATCTAGTGAATCACAAGATGCAATCTGATCTGCATAGGATTTACCATTCTTATTTGCATACCATAATGCGTATGCTCCAGCTAGACTTCTAGTTGCGGATCCTGCTCCGAGTCTGACTATTTCAGAGAGAGTAATATGATCTAATGATAATCCTAGAGCTTTTGATGCAGCTAAACCTAGAGCAGCGAATCCTGATGCTGAAAAACCAAGCCCTTTGCCTTCTTTTATACTGTTTTCAGAGACAATTTTCATTTTATCTTTACAATTTGACAGAGTTCGTAACTCATTTAGAACGGTTAGAATTCTATTTTTCTCCTTTTCATGAGGCTTTTTACCATTGATTTGAATCTCATCTTCTCCAAGATCTTTGATTATTTCTATTGTAGTAGTTGTCTTCATAGCTTCTGTACATATGGAAATGCTGTCATGGAAGGGAATTCTTCTAGTTGGATCCATTAATCCATGATATTTGATTAGACCTTGAATTGGGTGAGCCTCAACTGTAGCTTTCATGACTATCGTATTTTCAAAGTTTCACCAAGTTATTTAAAGACGTAGAAAGATGACATTTTTGGTAAATTTTTGCTCAATGAAGACTTCAATAAATTTTTCATAATAAATAATTGATTCTCTTTTCAAGGAAGTTTTTGAATTGAATACAACAACGATACTAATGCTATTATTATTTACATCAATAACAATTATTCAGAATAACAAAATTGTTTAACATAAATAGTCGAGGAGGTAAACAGGGGAATTCCTTGGTTCATCCTTATGATTTTTGTTGTCATAATTGTGGCAATAGTCGCTGGACTCCGCCAAAGAATGAAAGTCCCTTTATTTCTTTTGATAATGGTTTCATGTTTATCGCTTTTATTTCATGCAAAATTATATATACAAAATTATTAGAACTTGACTGCCAGTGACGCGATTAATGACAGAGACTAAAAAACGTCTTCCTTTCATGTCAGCACGTCAAATAGCATTGACGGCAGTAATTGGTGGTATAGCATTCATATGTGAAGCAATAGGACTATGGCTACCAACTCCATGGCCCGGTGGAACAATAAACATTGGTGGATTTGCTATCACTCTAGCTGCTATGGTAGCAGGTCCTTGGTCAGGAATGATAGTTGGTTGGCTTGACTTATTTCCCATGGCAGGATTCGGTCCTATAGCTGGCTGGTTGTATTTTTGGACACCTCTATACACTGCTGCAACATACAAACCGATTTATCGATTAGTCCTCAAACACAAGTGGATAGGACTTGGCGTATTCTGTGGCAATCAGCTTTTCAATATGGTTGTTCCACACAATCTTCTATTCGCTTGGTGGTTCAGTGAAGTCACTGAGGCGTTCCCTTCAATATGGAGTGCTTGGGTTTACATGACAATTTTTGGAACTCCAATATTTGCTTGGATCTATGTTGTCTTACCTGCGATTGTATTGGCTACAGCCACAGATTTTGTTGAACCAAGATGGAATTGGTTCCCGCCTGGATTCAAGAGATGGAAATTAATCCTTCCTTTAATTCTCATAGTGGGTGGTTTACTGCCGTTGTTTGTTTTCACTAACGAAGAGTTGGCAAGATTAACTGCAAGTTTCGCTGGATGGATAGTTGCGATGCCTGATCCTGTGCGATGGATTGGGTTTGGTATTGCATTAATTGTTATGTTTGGACTCCTTTGGTACATATACAAGAAGTCAAGGAAGAACTAAGTAAAACTCATAAACTTCCCCTTCTTCTTTTGCTACCTTCATTCAGACAATGTCTACTACTGGGGCTCATCAATGAAGAAAGATATTGAAATTGAAATTAGTGACGTAACGTGGACTTATAGAAAAACAGAGACTCCTGCAATAACTAATCTAAACATAGAGATCAAACCGAGTGAAATCATATTCATAACTGGTCCTGCTGGAGCAGGAAAGACAACACTATGTAGATTCATCAATAGTCTGATACCTCACTTCTACACTGGCAAACTTGAAGGCAAAGTAGTTGTTAGGGGAATGGATACAGCTGAATACCCCCCAGAGATACTTTGTGGACATGTCGGACTTATCTTTGATAACCCTTCGAATCAACTTTTCAATTTGACAGTGTATGATGAGATAGCTTTCGGACCTGAGAACTTATGCATTCCACCAGATAAGATACGAGAGATAGTAGCCGATGCACTGAAATTCTGTCGGCTAGAAACTTATGTTGACAAGACTCCACATCATCTTTCAGGAGGAGAGCAACAGGCCTGTGCTCTTGCTTCTATAATGGCGATGAGACCACAGATATACGTTCTCGATGAGCCAACGGCGAACCTAGATCCATATGGTACAGAGCTTGTTTTTGACAGAGTAGAGGATCTTTTTCGCACTGAGAAAAAAACAGGTATTATAGTTGAACATAAACTTGAACAAATATCAAAACTAGCTGACCGTATGATAGTTCTTGACCAAGGAAAGATAATCCTTGAAGGAAAACCAAGGGAAGTCATGCAATCTGTTGATAAGCTTTCACAACTTGGACTTAAGGTTCCCCAAGTTACGCTACTCGCTTATAACCTTCAAAAAAAAGGGATCGATCTACAGAATCTGCCAACAAGCTTGGAGGAAGGCATCAAGACTATTTCAGGATTACTTGACCAAGGCAAGTTAGAAGTTACTGATAAAAACGCTGATCAGCCGGGAGAAAATGTAGTTGAAAAAACTCCAAATGAAAAGGAAGTTTTGATAGACTGTCAAGATATATGGTATACTTACCCAGATGGTACTGAAGCTCTAAAAGGCGTAAATTTGAAAATACATAAGGGTGATTTCTTAGGGTTAATAGGAAAGAACGGATCAGGAAAAACAACTTTAGCAAAAATCATTAAAGGTCTTTACAGTCCAACAAAAGGTAAAGTATTAGTTTCCGGCACAGACTTATTCGAAAAAACTGGAATTGACCGTGCAAAAACAGTAGGCTATGTTTTCCAAAATCCAGACGATCAAATATTCTCCAAAACAATTCGAGATGAAATTGGTTATGGTTTAAAATTTTTGAAATTATCAAAAGATGCGGAAGATAAACTAATCAATAAAGCTGCAGCCACGATGGAACTTCAAGATCATCTTGATAAAAAT
>DAOUZW010000137.1 GCA_030671315.1 Candidatus Bathyarchaeota archaeon | reverse complement strand
ACGCTCAATATGGATTATGGTTTTCCTAAGATAGATCAACCAGAAAATATCTTGATCGAACATAGTAGCATAAATCCTGTCCATGCTATCCATATCGGTCAAGCTAGGAACTCAATCCTCGGAGATGCAATCTCAAGGATTTTCAGAGCTAGAGGTCACAATATTGAAACTCATTTTTACATCAATGATGCTGGAAGACAAAGTGCAATAGTTGCATATGGATTCGATAATATCGAAAAACTACAATCTAAAACAAAAATCGACCATTATATTGGTCAAATATATAGTATAACCTCTTGTCTTATTGAAATTCAATCATGCAAAAAGAAACTGCTAGAGTTAAAAAATAATAAAGGTGATAAAATAGACGAAACGGATGTTCAGAGTAAACTTGATGAATGGACATCTGTAGCATCACAACTTCAAAATCAAAATCCAGATATTTTTGAAGAACTTAGAGAAAAAATAATTAAAAATTCTGATCCAGAAAGCCAAATCAATAATCTATTGAGAAAATACGAAGAAGCTGATGCATCTACTAAGACTTTAATCAGAAAAGTAACTGAACTTTGTATTCAAGGTTTCAAGCAGACATTCTCCAAATTGAAAATCAATTTTGATAAATGGGACTGGGAAAGCGATCTATTATGGTCAGGAAATGTATCAGACATCGTTAAGAAATTATCAGAATCTAAACACGTATCAAAAGATGATGACGTGTTAAAACTTCGATCAGATCAAGTTATTGAAGCATTTGAAATCAGACAGATGCTTGGAATAAGCGATGATTTCATGCTGCCACCGGTCTCATTAACAAGATCTGATGGAACTTCACTCTATCTTACAAGAGATATTGCATATAGTCTCGTTAAATTTGATCGAGCAAAACATGTGATCAATGTTGTTGGGATGGAACAGCTTCATGAACAACTCCATGTTAGAGTTGCTCTATTCGTTCTAGGTCTAAATAAATTAGCTAAAAATCTGCGACATTTCGTATTTGGATTAGTAAAATTCCCTGGAGAAAAGATGTCGAGCAGAAGGGGTAGAATAGTTACTCTAGATGGTGTTGTAGAAGAAGGTGTAAAAAAAGCTTATGTTGAAGTCGAAAAACGCTCTCCTACTTTGAGTTCTGAAGAGAAAAATAGTATGGCTGAAACAATTTCTATAGGCGCGATCAAATATGCATTATTGTCAGTTGAACCTTTGCATGAAGTTGTATTCTCTTGGGATAGAGTATTAAATTTTAATGCAAACAGCGCGCCCTTCATTAACTATGGGTACACTCGAGCTAATGGCATTCTTAAGAAAATTGGAAACATTTCTCTTCCAATAAATTACACAAAGCTTGAACATCCTTTAGAAAAGCGGCTGATATTATTACTAGCGAAGTTTCCATCAATTTTTATTGATGCGTCTGATCGGCTTCGACCTGATGAGCTTGCAACTTATGCTAATCAATTAACAAAACAGTTTCACGAATATTATGAAAAAGTTGACGTTTCACATCTAGATGACGATGAATTGAAAAATTCGAGAGCCCATCTTATTAACGCATTTAAAATAGTTGTTTCTAATTGCATGGATGTGCTTGGAATAGTCCTAAGTGAAAGAATGTAAGGTCATCTGCTACTGTTAAATATCAGAGATTGTGAATAAAATAGATCGATGGCCTATGCCTACGGCTTTTGTTTTGATTAATGCAGAATTAGGAAAGGAAGAAGGTATCCTAAAAGAATTGAGAAGCATCAGTAATGTAACAGAAGCACATTTTGTATACGGTGTATACGACATAATTGCAAAAGTTGACGCCGATACTATGGAAAAATTGAAAGAAATTGTTACATTTAAGATTAGAAGACTAACTGATGTTAGAAGTACCTTGACTATGACTGTTGCCGAAGGGATCTAAAAAATCTCTAAAATCAATATGCCAATATGATGCTTTCCTAATCTCTTCCTTTAGTATGAGAAGTGCACGATAACTATCTATTTATTATCATGCATATCTCTGTAAAATAATTCTTACTGATTGGCTTTTTCAATAAGTTTTGGAACAATCCATTCGAAACCTATTGTCATAATATGGAGCCCGCTAACGTTTGGAGTATTCCTAATTTCCTTTATCAGATCGCCGAAAATTTTCAGGTTTTCATCAAGGAAAGCTTCCTTGCTTTTTTCTCTTGCCGCTAACAAACTCTTCTGAATGTCTTCGGGTACAACTATGCCCGGTACATTCTTTACCATCCAATCCATCATGCCCCTTGATTTGAATGGAGCTATTCCAACTATAACTGGCACTTTTAGACGCGATACCTGTTTGACAAATTCCTTCATTAAGTCAACATCATAGACTGCTTGAGTTTGCATAAAGTCTGCACCTAATTCGATTTTTCTTTCAATCTTAAGAATTTCTGGGTCTAGAGGATCTGCGTTAGGATTTCCTGCAATTCCAAAATTGAATTTTGGAGGTTGATCTATCTTATTACCCTTAATGTCAGTACCATCATCCACCATTTTTCTAAGAAGATCTACCAAAGCAGTGGAGTCCAAATCATAAACAGGCTTTGTCCCCGGATCATCTCCCACAGTCGTGTGATCACCACTGAGTGCGAGTACATTTTTTATACCTAAGGCACTTGCTGCAAGAAGATCTGCTGTGATAGCTAGTCTGTTTCGATCTCTGACAGTCACTTGATATACGGCTTCTAAACCGATTTCTTTCTGTATAAAATATGAGGGTATTAACGAATTCATGTAAGCAAAAGCTGTTGGATTATCTGTTATGTTAGCTGCTATAACATGACCTTTCAGAATTTTCGCTGTTTCAAGAGTTTCTTCAAGACTAGTTGTTTTAAGAGGTTCAATTTCTCCTGTGTAAACAAATGTACCGGCTCGGATAGCTTTTGTTAGTTCGCTGAATGCTTCTCGGATCATCTGAAAATAACTTCCCTTTGAGAGGCCATTTCTGAATGATCTTTAGGAGGTCGATATTTTTTAAATAGATCAAGTCGGCCTTCATCGCGAAGTCTTTCATAAATTTGTATCCATGCGCACTCTTTTTCCCATCCACCTACTTCGCATTTTCCTTTTGCCTGTCCTCCGCACGGCCCATTAAGTAATGTTTTTCCGCATCTTGCTATTGGGCATATTCCTCCTGTATCATATAGAATGCATTCGCCACATGCTCTACATCTCTCATAGAACTTACCTATTCTTTCGGTTGTACCAATAAATTCTGTATCACAACAAGGTATAGTGATCTTTTTTGAAATTTCGCTTACTGTTTGTGTAGCGGTACCACAAGATAATACCATTATCGCATTAGAATCATTGACAGTTTCCTTATTTCTCCTGAGATCACGTCGGGTAAGGCGTTGATCACAAACCGATTCGACGATAAGTTGTCCAGTGACTTTCTTTCCTAAAGACTCGAGTTTATTTTTTAAATCTTTTACTTGTTCCTCTCCACCAGTTTGGCATTCTGTTGCACATGTTCCACATCCGATAATGAATATCCTATCTCTGCCTTCGATCATTTTGTTTATTTCTTCATCGGGTTTTTGTATTGTAATTATCAATCATTCCTCACCAGAGACAAATATTGTAGCTATGGACGTGATGCGTTCCTAATAAAATGGCAGTATACTTTTTTGATAACATTTGAGCCAACTCTTGATTTTACTTATGACACACGTCATATCTTTCTAAAAAACTCTATGATTTATCAAAAATTATGACGTCTAGATTGCTTTTCCAGAAATATTTTGATCAAAGTTAATAATCAATGATGTACATTACGGCATCAAATCGTTGTCTAAGGTATACAAGCAATGACTCGAAAAATTATCATTATAGGCGCTGGAGCTTCAGGTGTTAGTGCTGCAGCATCTGCAAGAAAACAAGA
>DAOUZW010000117.1 GCA_030671315.1 Candidatus Bathyarchaeota archaeon | reverse complement strand
CGGAGCCAATAACACGTTTGAAGCATCTTTTCCCTCTATTTTAGAAACTTCAACTTTATCATCAATTCCAACTCCAGCGTTTCCTCTTGTTGATCCATCAATTCTTATTGCTGCAGCTTCCCTATCCTCGGTATATCCTGGCATTACCTTAGCTACTGTACGTCGCTTGCCTTTGAGGGAGATCAGATCGCCGGTACTCGCTCCAAGTTTCTTCATTAAATCAATATCTAATCTTGCAATTCCACGAGCCGCATCACGTTTTAGTGCATCTTTTACTCGAAGAGTCAAAGCACCTTTAGATGAAGACATAATCAAACACTCCAAAATTACTACTGAAATTGTTTAAATGAAAGTTTGATGGATTTTAAAAACTTATTGTGTTGAATCATTTCTAAAATAGTTAGACTATTGATATTTGGAAGTTAAAATAGCACATTAAGAAATTAAATGAGGCATCAAGTTGGAACATGTGAGAATTAGAACTGTAAAGAAAGAAGACTTTTTAGAAATTATGGATCTCGCCAGCAAATGTGACCCGATACCGGTTGAAAGAGATTCCATCTATCATTTGTTCACTAAATATTTTGCAAATACATGCTTTGTAGCTGAGAAAGATAACAAAATCGTTGGCTATATTCTAGGATTCACTTCCCAACTAGAGAAAAATGTTGCATATATTCATAACATTTGTATTGCTCCTGATTTAAGGCGGAAAAAGATTGGTAGCAGCCTATATCAGAAATTCTTCCAAAATATGAAGAAAGAGAAATGTCAGAAAATATTTCTGATAATCAATCCTAAGAATAAACTCTCAATAAGCTACCATGAATCATTAGGCTTCAATGTTTCAAAAGAAGGAGAAGAAATTTATTTTGAAGGGGTTAGGGCATCTAAAGACTATAATGGTCCTGGAAAACACATGGTTGTCATGTGTAAACCCCTATAGAAATTGTAATATAATTTTTAGTTTAATCGAGGAATAGTTTAGAAATAAGATCATGAGTTATTATCGTCTCGAAGAATAAAAAAAATAGGCTTTGAATCTCAAACGGTTTAAATCCAAATTATAAAATTAGAGAGGAAAGATTTTGCGTATCGGTTTAGCGACAACTGGTGGGGACGCCCCAGGAATGAATGCCGCTGTCAGAGCAGTCGTTAGGACAGCGGTCAACAAGAACATAGAAATTCTCGGTTTCGAACGTGGTTATGCAGGAATTTTAGCCAATGATTATGATATTCTGGATGCCAGAAAAGTTGGCGGTATAATGCACTTAGGTGGAACTTTTCTGAAAACATCAAGGGCTGAATTAATGAAAAGTGATGAGGGAATAACCAAAGCATCAGAAATATTGAAAAAAAATGAACTAGACGGTCTTATAGTAATCGGAGGAGATGGCTCCTTCAAGGCAGCCTCAAGAATTCACAAAGAAAGTCAAATTCCTGTTATAGGAATACCGGCCACAATAGATAATGATCTTATGGGAACAGATACAACGATCGGATTTGATACCGCCATAAATACAGCTTTAGATGCAGTTGATAAGATTAGAGACACAGCAACCTCTCATGAAAGAGTCTTTATCGTTGAAGTCATGGGGCGGAACAGAGGATTCCTAGCCTTAGCAGTGGGATTAGCTTCTGGAGCCGAAGTAATTCTTATTCCTGAAATAGGCTGCAACCCTGAAACAGTTTGCACAAAACTTGTAGAAAGCCATGGCAAAGGAAAGAAATCAGGAATAATAATAATAGCAGAAGGTTTAGCTGATTGCTTATCGCGTGCCGGTTTGAATTTAAAAGACATTATCGAAGAAAAATTAAATTTTGAAGTTCGAATCACACGTCTCGGTCATATGCAAAGAGGTGGTAAACCGACTGCCTTTAGTAGAATGCTTGCCTGTAAAATGGGTGCAGCAAGCATTGAATTCCTATTAAGTGGAAGAAAAAGGGATATGACCGCAATACAAGGACGAGAAGTAGTTCCTGTTGATTTAGACTACATATGCACTACCGAGAAACTAATAGACAAACAACTCTATGAACAAGCACTTGCATTATCGATTTGAAATTACTCAGGTTCTAATTTAATGTGAATCTAAAGTGCTTACGATAATTTGAATGAACAGTTTCGCCAGGACCCCAACATGCCAGAAATAATTTTCAGTCCAAGTAACAAGAAAGCAAAGCTAGAGCAAGGTAGAACAGTTCTATCGTACATCCAAGAACTTGGAATAAATATTAGTGCATCTTGTGGTGGACGTGGCATATGCCGAGGATGTCTTGTAAAAATAGATCAAACAGAAAATCTAAACAATCTTACGAAAATAGAGAAAGAATTCATAAAAGATCAAACATATAGGCTGGCCTGTCAAGCAAAAATTGTTAGAGGAATCGAAGACATCTTTGTTAAGATCCCAGAATTTCGGAAATATAAAATTTTATCCAAAGGAAAACCCAAGAAAATTTCTTTAAATCCATTTGTCAAGAAGAAAAGATCTATAATAGGTAAGAAAGTTTTCTGGGAAAACAATGAGATTGACAAATATAGAGGAGAACTTTATGGCTTAGCTTTAGATGTTGGTACAACAACAATTTCTATGTCTTGGATAGACCTGGAGACAGGACTGGAAAAATTCATTTCTTCAGTATTGAATCCTCAAATGAGCTATGGAGATAATGTAATTGATCGAATTAATTATGCAAAAACAAAAGATCAAAATCATCTTCGACAAGCCTTGGTTGATAGAGTAAACGAGATGATCATACAAGGTCCGGTTAAAAGTGATCATATCTATGAAATTGTCGTTGTTGGAAATACTGTCATGAGGGACATATTCGTAGATCATTCAATAGCCAGCTTGGGAGAAACACCTTTTGAGCCAATCAGTAAGGAATCTGTACAGAAATTTGCTACGGAAATTGGAATATTCATAAATCCAAAAGCAAAAGCCTACAGTCTTCCGATCATTGGTCATTTTGTCGGTGCCGATGCACTTGCAGTTATATTATCAACTGAAATGTATAAAAATCAAGAAACAACTATGGCAATTGATATAGGAACTAATACAGAGATAGCAATAGGAAACAAAGAAAAAATTATTGTGACTTCATGTGCATCAGGACCAGCTTTCGAAGGTTCAGGAATAAAATGTGGTACTGGAGCCATAGACGGTGCAATAAGTCAAATTGCAATCAAAGATGATATGACTATTGAGTATGAGACTATAGATGACGCATTACCGAGCGGAATATGTGGTTCTGGATTAATTGATATTCTAGCTGAGATGTTGGATAGAAATATTATTGATGAAAGAGGAAGATTCTCGAAAGGAGAAAATAAATTCGTTATCAAAGAGAATGGAAAAAATATTTTCATTGATGGCGAGGATATAGATAATCTAAAACTTGCAAAAGCTGCAATATATGTTGGAAGCAAGGCTGTTATGAAACATTATGGAGCCGAACTAAAAGATGTTGAGAGGTTGTATTTGGCTGGAGCCTTTGGAAATTATGTAAATCCATCAAATGCAATCAAAATTGGCATGTTGCCTGATATCTCTCTTAAGAAAATTGAAGGCGTTGGTAACGCTGCCATAGAAGGTGCAAAACAATCTCTAATAGCTAAAGAAAAAAGAATAGATGCAGAAGAGATACCGAAAAAAACTAAACATATCAGGTTAGAGATGGAGAAAGATTTTCACGACCAATTTGTAAATGGATTATTTTTTAATAAACGCGAATAATGTCGGAATAATTAATGTAAATTCCATTTTTTTAAATAAAAGCCAAACATTTTTTCACTCCGTCAATGCAATCTTGACCGTAAGCGTCGGCGCCTATTCTATTTGCAAACTCCTCTGTTACAGATTTCCCGCCTACTATGATCTTAATTTTATCTCTCAATTTCTCTTCTTTTAATTGGAGTATCACATCTTCCATGTATGATGTGGTTGATGTTAAGAGCGCTGACATTCCTAGAACATCCGGTTTTTCTTCTCTTATTTTTTGAATGAATAATTCTTTCTTGATATCAACTCCTAAATCAATAACCTTGAATCCATTTGATTCAAGCATTATACCCAAGATTGTTTTACCTATATCATGAACGTCGCCTTTCACTGTTCCTAAGATGACTATTCCTTTAGCTTTGATGGTTGTATTGAAATGGGGTTTAAGAATCTGGACCGCTTTTTTCATATTTCGACCGGAGATTATTAAGTCAGATGTGAAATATTTTCTGAATTCCTTGTTCTCATAGCCTTTACCTATCTCATCAAGACCTGTAGACAAATGTCTGAAGATAATGTAAGGATCCTTTCCTTTCGATAAATTTTCAGTGCAATAATCTTTAATTTTATTTCCTTTGAAGTCGAGGAGAATATCTAGAACTTTGAGATCTGTCGGTTCTGACATTGTTTATCCCAAATAAGAAATACTATACATCATTGATGTCTAACGTTTGTGATGAATATTTGTATAGATAAATCCTGCTGAAGTTATAGTACACGCTAATTTTGAATAAGTATGCACAAGTATTCAAACTTTAAATTCGAATGTTTAACCGTATAATGTTCAAGTGAATATATTGAGATTTATACTGCCTACTGCGATTATATGCCTGATCTTTGTATTTGCTCCTCTAGCCTATGGATACGGCCAATCAGAAT
>DAOUZW010000107.1 GCA_030671315.1 Candidatus Bathyarchaeota archaeon | reverse complement strand
TGTCGGAATTATTATTTTTCGACATTTAATTTTTCTTTCCTAGCTTTATTTAGTGTTTGACTTATCTTTTTCCAATGATTTCCACGCCAATAGACCTTTGAGCATGACAAGCTACTGCATATCCAAAATTCATTATATCTTTGATAGGTGTTCTCTGGAATTTTTTCTCTTATTGAGTTTTTATGTATGTTTTTCAGTGGAAATCCACAAGTAGGGCATCGTGATCTCATTTCATCAAAAACCAAGTGAATATTAAATTTTTCAGATAGTTTTGAAAGGGCTTCATCTGGAGAGGTCTTCTTAACTAGTGCAGTAGTCAATCCACGTCTCTTTGCCAATCTAAATAATTCTGCATCTGAGGTTAATAGAATTCTTTTTTCTTTTTTTGATCGTATTAGAAGTTCATTGTCATTCTGAACTTTTTCATATTCTACATCATAACCTAATAATCGCAACCATCTAGTAATGTTTCCTAGCATTCCATCAGCCAGGAATTTCACGTTTGAACACCCAAGACTTGCCCTGAACCCGGTGGAGTGAGAATCTCACCATTTTCAAAGATCATTTTACCCGCTAGAAACACCTTTGAAACACACCCAACACAATTTTCTCCAGCAAAGGGTGAATATCTTGCTTTACTATGGAACTTGTCTGGATCAATAACAAATTCTTTTTTCAAATCTAGTATTGTAATATCGGCATCTGCACCTTCATATAATTCACCTTTACCTTTAAGACCAAAGATTTTGGCCGGCCTTTCAGCCAAAATCTGAGGGATAGCAGACAATGAAAGCCTTCCTCTAGAAACTTTTGTTAAAAGGATTGGGAGAGTAGTTTCCAGACCTGGAATTCCTGGGATTACTTCTCTAATATCTTGAGAACTTTTTTCTAAAAGACTGTGGGGGGCGTGATCACTTGCGACCGTTAAGAATTCCTTGTTTAAAAGTCCATTCCATAGATTTTCTGTCTCGCTAATTTGCCTCAGAGGTGGATCCATCAAGGCCCATCCTCCTAACTTTTCGAGAACATCTTTTGAGAGAATCATATGGTGAGGTGTAATTTCGCCCGTTACGGATATCCCTTTATCTCTTGCTTTTTCTATTTCATCAATTGTTGAACTGTTGCTTATGTGACAAATATGAATCGTTGCTCCTGTTTCTTCTGCAATTCCAATTATTCGCTTTACAGCTTTTTCTTCAACATCTGAATCGTGTATGTAACAGTAATCTTTCAGTTCGATAGATTTCCCTTTGAAGTCATTTATTCTTTGTTCAATGGTAGACCTATCCTCGGCATGAACAGTTATTGGAACATTAATCATTTTACATGATGAAAAATTCTCAGCAAGAGCGGCATCATCTTCAACATCAATTAGTGAATGTCGATTATTCATATATAATTTAAAAGAATATATTCCCATTGAACTCATTTTTTGTATTTCCGATTTGTCATCGACTAATCCAGCATGAAATCCAACATTGACAATTACTTTTGTTATCGCTTCATCACGTCTTTGTCTCAAATTTACAGCGGAATATGTCGGCGGAATATTATTTGGCATATCTAGAATTGTAGTAAATCCTCCTGCAGCTGCAGCGCAGGTACCTGTATGGAAGTCTTCTTTATACGATAACTGAAGATCTCTAAGATGGACATGAGTATCTATCAGCCCTGGGATTGTTAGAAGACCTTTTACATCGTGAATTTTATCCGCTTTAGGTAGAGATGGTTCTTTTCCTATCTTTATGATCTTACCTTCTTCGATGCTGATGCCGCCTTCTAGTAGTTGATTGCCAAGTAGAAGTTTGGCACCAACAATATTTAGATCAACTTCTGAAGGTTTTGTTATTTTTTTGAATCTCAAATCTTGAATAACTTCTGTAAACTCGGATTTTAATTTTAATTTAGAAGTTTAAGAATAAACTGCTTCAGATTATTTGGTGATCATATCACTACTTCCCTTTTGCTTCCTCTTCGCCATCGGCAAGACAGTCTTCACAATGAAATTTACCCTCATGATATGATAAAGAAAGAGACCATTCTGAACAATTATCACAATATCCCGCAAGATTACTTGTTTCTCGTATGGGTTCATTTGCGTTTATTCTTGACCTTTCCGAAAGGACATCCATCATAACTGGAGTGATTCTTAGAATATCGTTACTGGTAATAATCCCTTGAAGATCTCCTTTACTAACTACAGCAAGCCGTCTAATTTCCAGTCGGCTCATCTTTTTTGCAACTTCTCTTATACTGGTTTCACCGTCTATTGTTGCTATAGGTCGGCTCATAATACTCGAAACATTCACATCTTTGGGTTGAAGACCTTTCGCTACAATTCTGGTAGCTAGATCTCTCTCTGTGACTATTCCCAAGGGGTTGCCATTTTTATTGACGATCACTATTCCGCCTATCCGATGTTTCTCCATTAGCTTAGCCGCATTCATTACGTTATCGTTCTCTATGACGCTAATTACAGGTTTTGACATGACATCTTTAGCAGTTGCGACATTCTCATCGACTGAGGAAGCCATAATAGATCACTTGTCAATTCAAGATAGTTTTATGCCTACTCTTATACTATTTTATACTTGCTTGGTCGTCATGTTTGTGCTGAAGGTTCGTTGCAGGTTTTTTTAGTATCTGAAGCTGATGTTATTTCTAAATTTTGAATAATGTTTAAATGAAATGAGTGTATGAGTGTTACAAAGTGACATAAAATATGGGCTATAAAGAATTCACAGAAAGCGTCAAGGGAATAGCGATATTATCAGGATTGTGGGTCGTTTTAAAGACCGTAGAGTATATTTTCAACTTTCTGCAGTGATTCATAGTATTTTTTAATATTATTAGCGAATGCTAAGTCATAACGATAGAATTTTTCCTTTGATAATTATTTCTCCTTTTCCAGCAGGGATTAGTCGTGTAATTTCATCAAAATTAGTGCGATCTATTTTCTCACTAATATTCTCGCGACTTGAGGCTTTCAATAGTGCAATTATTTTCTTCGCTAATTTTCCTGAAGGGGTTCTTCCAGGCACGAGTTCCACATAAGCTTCGGCCTGTTTTTCGATAGCGGATGGCGGACCTGCAATAAATATCACATTTCCATTTTCTTCGCTAACCCCTATAGCTATTTTTAACTCCACTCCACGATCATAGTTACGTTTGCCTCGTATCATGAATTGTCCTTTACCCATATATTCTCCACTTGGAGCATTTGTTCCAACTTGGTCGGGATTAACCCAATAGACGTTTACAGCTGTTAAATTTAGGCTCCATGCTTTACTCCTTGCAGCAGTTGCTTGTGCAGCTTCTTTAATGGTCTTGGGAGTGACGGTTTTTCCCTCAGCCCTTATAATAGTGAATGGGGCTCCTTGGATTTCGGCATGAAATACTAAATCATCTTTATTGAGATATTTTCTTATCAACAAATCGTTAGTGGAGGCGTCCTTGCCCGACATAATTAGAAAGTCATCTGAACTTTTAAACCAATGAAATTTCTCATACCAGACTTTTTCTCTTTTTCGTTTAGGAATTTTTTCTATCGCTTTTTTTTCGATCGTTTCTTCCTCAACATTTCTCAGTTTTGTCTCAATCTTATTTACAGACTCTTGTAGGCCCTTCAATTTTTGTGACGCTTTCTTTGAAGCATCATAATATTGTTTGGCAACTTGCTGTGGAGTTTTATCATGCCGTATATTAATTGAGATTTGACCTACATTCAATCTGGCTTCTTCTGGAAGAATTTTTGTACTTATTTGCTGTCTATTGTTTGTAGTTATTTTGTTGGTTAAGTTTTCTATATCTTGAAGTGGAGTTCCCTTCACTTTCTCTTTCTCGATTAATGTTGTTATCTCAGATAGGATATGCAGGTTAAGATATATCGTATCTGCGATTTCCTTATTCTTTTTGACTGCTTCTTCCAATAATGGTTTTTGTTTTTTCTGTTCTTCGAGGATCCTGCTTAGTCTTGCTAGCTCTACGTCCTGTACTTTTTTGACTTTATGCAACTCAGCAGTTGTTGTTTGTTTTGAGAAGAATTCATCTACTGCTTCATTGTAAGTTTTGAATTCCTTTCGATTTTTGTCTTGATAGATTCTTAATGGGAAGGGTGTTGTATCAAGTGATTGATCTTTTTCATCACAAATTATTGCTGGTTCGTATTCTTTTAGGATTATTTGTTCTTTTATTGAAAGTATTGATTTGAAAAGAGTTTCAAATTGAGTTTGATTCAAGTCTCTTACATAAGACTCATGATCCAGCTCTGACCTAGCTAACAATTCTTTTGCATGCAAGGGCCCTATTGAGATCATTTTTGTGAGAGCTCTCAGTAATTGCTCGTCACCGATCTCTCTCAGTTTTTCGAATTGCTCAGAGGTTAATATTAATGGATTTATTCCGCTTGAGGGAGCAGGTTTGTAAAGTTCATTTCTTATTAGATGTCTATCTCGCATTCGAGCATATCTCATACTCAGTCGTACTTTGTTTTCTGGATCGATAAGGATCAAATTTCCTCTTCTGAAAAGTTCTGCGACTAAATGAAAGACGCCATATTTAGTTAAGATGTTTAGGTTAACTATTCTATCGAATTCTTCCTGCTCTATTTTCTCCAGTTTTCCTCCAAGAAGATGCTTTCTCAAAGTCATACAGAAAATACTGGGCTTAGGAGGAGTGGGATACTTGAATTTTGTAAGATGTATCCTCTTCTCAACTTCTATCAAAAGCCAGATTGACTCAGGACGAAACCGAATCAGAAAAGTCCTTGGAATGATATGATAAATGTTGTCTATCCTTTTTCCAATTAAACCATCACCCATTTCAAGAGTTACGGTCGATATGTCAAGACTGGACATCACATCTTTCATGTTCC
>DAOUZW010000067.1 GCA_030671315.1 Candidatus Bathyarchaeota archaeon | reverse complement strand
TGCTGTATTTAGCCGAGCACTATCCGGATCGGAAATAACGGCTCTCTATAATAGTGGATTGGGAACAGGAATATGTGTTGTAGGTGAAGCAACAGACTCCGCAGGAGTTAGTCAGAGTGTATTTGCGGCTGGTGGAGACATATATGCGACTGGAAGCGGGTTCCCACCGAATACATTAATCACCCTGTATGTAGTTCCGGCTCAGACTTGGACTGACGGAATGCCTATCCCGCCCGATATCTCAAGCGATGGAGTAAACACAGTACAAACAGATGCTCAAGGAAACCTAGGTCCAACATTGGTATGGCCAAATGCCCAAGTCGGACAATACGATTTAGTCTTTGACAATTCAAATGGTCAATATGATGAAGGGACTGATATCGTCGTTGGCCTAACTGGAACCGGTTTCACAGTTGGTGGTGGGAGTATTATCGGTGGTGTCCACATCACTACAAATAAAGTTGGCATAATGGCGCCTTACCTATTGACAGTGTTAGGGCTTCTTTCATTAGCAGTCATTGCAATTTCAATTAGAAAACGAAAACACTAAAACCTAACAGTTAGTGATTGGAGCGCATGCGCTCTCAAAATATCTTTTTTTCGATACCGAAATCATAACAAATATTTCTTTAACATTATTTAGAAAGATCACTGGCAAAATAGTAATGTGGTTCTTTCAGTTTATAGAATCTGATATTTTTCTGGTCCTTTTTCATAGAGGTCTCTTCCTCTGAAGTCTATAGCGACTATGCAGGGAAAATTCTCAACATATATCTCCCTTATTGCCTCAGTGCCCAAATCTTCATAGGCGATAATTTTTAATTTCTTAATGGACTTAGCTAGTAGTACGCTAGCTCCACCTGTTGCAGCAAAATAAACTGATTTGTTTCTAACGATTGCTTCGATAACTTCTTTGCTGCGTTGTCCTTTTCCTATCATGCCCTTAAGTCCAGCGTCTAATAGTCGAGGTGTATAAGGATCCATGCGGCCGCTTGTTGTGGGTCCAGCTGAACCTATAACCTCCCCAGGTTTTTCTGGAGTGGGTCCAACATAATATATTATCTGATCTTTGATATCGAAGGGTAAAGGTTTTCCATCTTCAAGCAGTTGAATTAATCTCTTATGTGCAGCATCTCTCGCTGTATAGATTGTTCCATTAAGGATAACTTTGTCACCGCAAGTCAATTTTTCAATATCTTTACTTTTCAGAGGAGTTTGTAGAATTTTTTCTTCTGTCAAATGTATCCCTCCTATCAGATAATAGCGGTTTTATGTCTGTGAGCATGACATTGAAGATTGACTGCAACTGGTAGACTGGCAATGTGGCATGGCATAGTTAAAATCTGTACTGCTAATGCAGTTGTCCTACCACCTAAACCCATAGGTCCTATTCCAAGTCTATTTATTTTGGTTAATAGTTCTTTTTCAACAGCATTCCATTTTGGATCAGGATTTCCAGTGTTTAATGGTCTTAAGAGAGCTTTTTTTGAGAGGTATGCACATTGTTCGAAATTGCCTCCAACACCTACGCCAACGATGATTGGTGGACATGGCATACCGCCAGATCTCTTTATGCGATCTATAACGAAATCTTTGACTCCGACAATTCCATCTGCAGGTTTTAACATTTTTATTTCACTCATGTTTTCTGATCCAGCGCCCTTTGATGCTACAGTTATCTTGATTTTATCCCCTGGAACAATCTCAGTATGAATAATTGCTGGTGTATTGTCTTTAGTGTTTTTTCGATCAAAGACAGGATCCTCAACAACAGATTTCCTAAGGTATCCTTGAGTGTAGCCAAGTTTGACTCCATCGTTTATTGCATCATACAATTTGCCATTTGAGATGTGAACATCTTGTCCCAATTCAACGAAAATGACTGCAATGCCTGTGTCTTGGCACATTGGTCTGTTCTCATCAGTTGCAAGTTTAGCGTTAATTAGGATCTGTCCTAAGATCTGTTTGCCAATCTGAGAATCTTCTTTTTTTGAGAATTCTTCGATTTTATTTATTACTTCTTCGTCTAGGTAAATGTTATTCTCAATACATAATTGTTGGACGATGCCGGTAATTTCAGAAACATTAACCTGTCTCATAATAGTTTGTTTCCTAACTGATTATGTTTCATAATCATGATGATTTAGTACGATCTTTATTTCAGAACTATTGTTTTGCGCCACAGTCTGGACAATATTCATCTCCTGCAGTCATATTAGTACCGCAACTGATACAGTATTTTGTTGATAGCTTTGGTTGACTGGCTCGTGATCTTTTTTTCAATAAGATGAATGTCAAAATGACTATTAGTGATATTATGATTAGCAGAAAGCCGTATTGTTCGATAAGCTTGTTAAATCCAATCTCATTCTGGTCATCTAGAGTATTCTGAGTTATAATTGGTGTAGTGGTTGTAGGCTTTTGAGTTGTTGGTTCAGATGATGGTGTTGTTTCGGTCTGACTGGTTGTAGTTGATTGCGTTTGTTCTTTCGATTTTTCAGCATATGTTAAGCTAATGTCATCCCAATAGACTATGGGTTCAGGAGATCTGTACGCCCATAAAGTTATGTTAACTTCTTGAACTTTACTGAAGTCAAGATCTTCAAACTTTTCTTCGAGTTCCAGTTCAATTCGATTCCATCTATCACGTTGTAGGGCGAGCATTACCGTTTTTTGTATGTCTCCTTGAGATTCGTGATTTTTGTTAAAAACATAATATGTAACGCCTTTTTTGCTGGTGTCTGTTTTAACCCAAATGTTCATTGCAGCTACTGTTCTTCCGGAAGGTTCTCCAGGTACGCTGTCTAAATATGCCCAAAATTCCAGTTTCAAATTTTCTGGAGAGTCGACTTTAACGACTTGCCATATGCTGCCATTACTGGTTCTAATTGACATTCTTCCTGAATGTGAATTCAAATCACTAGGTGAGGCTTCTCCACCCATAACCTTGAACCATGATGCTGCGCCATCCTCGAATCCGCCGTTTTTAATCAGATTACTGCTTTCAGCTTGACAGTAATTAATGTTCAATATTAAGAAAGATACGAGGATGCAGCAAATAATCTTCTGACTCTTCATACTAATACCTGTATTATGTTTATGGTCTTAAGAATATTCCATAAGAAACAATCGTTTAGAAAGATTAACAATTGTAAATGTTAGTGTCTACTTTCTGTTAAGTTGGAATCATTTTATTTACAATTGGTCTGATCGCAGATATTGTCAATAAAGCTGTTGGGAAGCTGATGAGAAATCCTATCGCAAAAGATCTAATCCAAATGAGGATGAAGTCAGAAACGAGTCCAATATTAATTAGTGTATTGGCAAAAGACAAAACAAATGATAAAATCAATGACATAAAGACGCTAAGCAAGATCGTAGAAGCGAAGGTATTATTTTTTCGATAAGGCAAAGGTAATGTTTGAGAAATCCCTGTAAACATTTGTTGGGGATAAGAATATTGAGGATAATAATTGTATGTTGAACCTCGATAGACATTTGGATTAAAGTTTCTCGTATTAAAAGTAGGGGGTCTTACTACTCTTTGATACTGGTTGTATTGTCTTGGATACACTGAATATTCCACCCATTTTTATTATTCTTGAATTATACTTTATTTGCTAAATGTTACAGATAAAAATGGTTTATGATTCTGGAGATGTTTGAGTTTCAAAGAGAAAGTCATGTTATATCACGTGTGAATCTCTTATCTAGTGCATTACATTTAAGTAGAGGTTTGTGTTTTATAACGTTGTTATATTTTTGATAGGGATTGGATTAGGAGATAGAAATAGTTAATGTTTAGTGCAAAATTGTTGAAAATTAGTTTTAGAAAGTTTCCGAAGTCAGTAGCTTTACTATCTCTTCTATTTTTGATGTTTGTCGGAGTAATGACTATGAATTTTAATTTAACAACGGCGGCTTCTGAAACGGTTGATGCTGATGGTTCATGGACGGCACAGATGAGTGGGGCAGGTACTGCTGAAGAAATCTATACGGTCAACATCACTTCTACTATGGAAGGCGCCTTTAGTGGTAACACATCAAGCGGTGAATGGAGTGGGACATATAATGCCTCCTATCAGATTTCTCCTGTAGGTATAGATGAACAAGATTCAGGTGAAATAAGCGGGACTTACATGATGACTATTGATGAATCTGGAGTAATTTCTGGGAATGCTACTGCACAAGTGTCTGGTGTCTTGACTGGTGGATTACAGCTAACAATTAATGGAACAGAATCTGAGGCGGGAGGACTCAATGGAACATTGAGTGGTATTCTGAATGGAAGTACCCTATCCTATGGTGGGACTCCTGTCCCTTTAGGTGACATGATACTAAATGTGTCTGGAGAATTTGAGGGAGTAGCGCAAAGGGAAGGGCCAACACCCTCACCAGGAGTCAATATGATAAATTTTGAAACTATTCCATCAACTGATGGTAAGATAATCTTTGATGGAATGGAATATCAAAATGGTGACAATGTCTCCAAAGAAGAAGGAAACTACACTGCAACTGCAGACATTGAAGGTTTCTTATTCAGTGGATGGGAGACGTTCGGTAACATATCTCTAGCAGAATATAATGTGGTTTCCACAATATGCATTGTATCAGGCAATGGTACTTTGCGATTGGTGTTAGCAGGTTCAGGAAATACGACATCTCCGCCACCAACAACGACTCCTCCACCACAATCTGGTTGTCTTGTTGTAACTGCGACTCTTGGAACGGAGATGGCGCCTGAAGTAATCTTCATGAGACATGTAAGAGATGACATGATAGGATCTAATGAAGTTGGGAGAATACTTGTTGTCGGTTGGAATAATTTCTATTATTCTTGGTCTCCGACAATCGCGGAAACAATATCGAGCTCAGAAATTCTTCGTTCAACATTGAGTGTCGCCTTAGTTCCTCTAATAGCTATAACATACATAACCGCCTTCATATATTCGACAGTTTCTCTTCTCAGTCCAATAGTTTCATCAGTAGTCGCATTTATTTCCGCAGCTGTATTATCCATAACAATTTACATCCTGATGCCGTTTTTTGTAATTCACAAAATCAATAATCGTATTAAGAAATAGGAATAAATTCTCTTAATCTAATTATTGCCATTGAGTACAAGTTATAGATAATGTGTGTTAAACCTGATAAAGAGCTCTACTAATCATAATTTCAATTTCAGACCTATTTTATAGGCTTCTTTCATTGCTTGTTCGTTTTTTTTAACTTCTCCTTTTTCTCCAGCGGAGACGATTAATTTCGCATGAAATTTCGAATCCAAGTAATCAAGTGATTTTTTAATCATGTTTACCAAAGGTTGAGCGGCGGATTTATCTGTCTCTTCCAAAGGAGCAATAAGAACGAATTTTTTTCCTCTCATTTTCTGGACATGTTTTGGATGACAGAATGCATACCAGCGGTCGATGAATGTTTTCAATTGAGCTGACGGGCCATACCAATAGACAGGTGTACCTAAAATTATGGCGTCGCTTTCAAACAACTTGTCATATAATGGTGACATGTCATCATTTATTTTGCAATATCCTATTTTTTTGCAGTAGTCACTACATTCAGCTTGGCAGGATTTTATCTTTAGATCATTTAAGAAAATCTTATCGAATTCTGCGCCAGCAGTCTTTGATCCTTGTAAGACTTCATCTATGAGGATGTCAGTATTACCATTCTTTCTTGGACTGCCAACTACTCCTAGAACCTTCAAAATTCATCATCTTTTAGAGACTATTAGTAGCGAAATTTAGAGCTTTTTCCGCATGGATCCTAGTTGTGTCGTAGAGACGGATTGTGCAATCTTCTCCACTTACGAGTAAAGGGATTTCTGTGCAACCTAAAATGATTCCTTCTGCTCCTCTAGTCTTCAGTTTATTGATTATCTTGATATATTCTGCTTTTGATTGGGGTGTGATTATTCCTTTTGTAAGCTCTTGAAAGATTATTTTATTGATTAATTCTTGTTCTTTATTTTCGGGTACTAACGTCGCTATACCATTTTTCTCAAGTCCTTGCTTGTAGAAGTCCCTGCTCATTGTGAAGATTGTTCCAAGAAGTCCTACTGTTTTTATTTTTTCTTGGTTTATGACTTCTGCTGAAGATTCGATGATGCTAAGAATAGGGATAGAGATCTCGCTTTGGACTTTATCAAGGACTATATGCATTGTGTTTGTTGCGATTAGACCTAAATCTGCTCCAGCCTTTTCCAGTATGTTGAATACTTCAATCATCTTGTTGGCTGCGAGGTCCCATCTCTCTTGATTTTGCCAATCAATAAACTGTTGAAAGTTTACACTGTATATAATGATCTCTGGATAGTTATAGTCACTATATCGTTTTGCATATTCTCGAATTATATGATTATAATATATGGAAGTTGATTCAGGACTTAGACCTCCAAGAATACCGATC
>DAOUZW010000187.1 GCA_030671315.1 Candidatus Bathyarchaeota archaeon | reverse complement strand
CGAGGAAGAGACGATCGAGTTGACGATCTCGGGAAAATCTGTGCCTATGGACACTACTATGAGCCCTATTAGAAACGGAGATATTCCCCATTCTAAAGCGATTTTTGTCGTGTGCACTATTGCTTTGTTGCTAGAATAGACTAGAAGCAGTAGACCTAGAATGAGCCCCGCTACTGCAACCACAATCTCAAGCGACAATACAGAACTTCTCCGCAATAACCAAAACTATTTCTAGCGTATAAATTAGACTCAAAAAGTTTGTATATGTCTACTCTAGTAGTTTTGTCTATATGCGCGCGCAAGAATCGATTTTTACTTACTATTTTATCCGTTCATGTTTAGCATATCATAAGGCGGTTTACATCCAGCAGGTCAGCAAGTAGCCTCTTTGTGAAAAGCTACTTAATGCTATTCACGGGCTCCCTCATTGATTTTAGTTACTGTAACTTTAGGTTACATTCACCTTTTTGAATGCTCTAACTGCGAGCAGATACATAACGATGTTGAATCCAATTAGAAATGCAAAAGAAAGCAGTAAATCATTAATTCCAATTATATATTGTGTTCCCAAAGCAAAGAAGTCTGAACCCAGACTGAAGTATCGGATACCTGTTATGAAGTAAGACAGAGGATTAATGTAACTTATTGCCTGAATAACTAATGGCATCGAACTTATCGGATAAAGAGCATTACTTGCAAAGAAGAGCGGCAGCGTAAGCATAGTTATCATGGCCTGCACACCTTCATGACTCTCGATTTTGATTGAAATCAAAGAAGAAAGAAACATCAGTCCCATTGAAAACAATACAGTGAATCCAATTATTCCTAGTATTGAGATTATGGTTTGGACAACGGTAAACCCGTTAAAGAATTGAACACCTAAAATTACACCTAACACTATTATGATAACAGTTTGAATCAGCGACTTTGTAATTCCACTTAAAGTTATTCCCGATAATATACTTGAACGGGGCATGGGAGCTGCTATCATTTCCTTCATCAACCCAAATTGCTTGTCTAATTGAATAGATATTCCACCATACAAACATGTGAACAGAATCGTCATTGATATGATGCCAGCTGCAATGAATGTCATATAGTTTATCGAGATGATTCCAGGCAAATTAGGAATATTTTGGACAATCATATCAAAGTTGCTTGACATTGACAGACCGTAAAGAATAAGCCATAAGGCAGGTTGAATCAAAGAAGCAAAGAGCATAGCTCTGGAACGGAAAAACTTCACCATATCTCTCCAATATATTGCTAGAAACTCATTTCCCATTAGTGTCCACCTCCACTCATTCCCATCATTTTCATCCTACTCATCATTTGGTTCTGTTCTCTGTTTTCGTCTCTTAGTCCTCTTCCAGTATATTGGATGAAAACGTCGTCCAGAGAAGGCTTCTTGAGGTTGATGCTCTTGATTTCAATCCCTTCATTTCTGATTTTGTCGAAGAGTTTCGGCATAAACTTTGTCCCTTCGCTTTTCAATGAAACAACCAGTCCCTTTGAGGAATTTCGGGCGTCATTGATCTCTTTCATTTCTTTGAGGATTTTGGTTGCTTTCTTATCGTTGTCAGTTTCAAGGTAAATCATGTCTTTTCCAATAGAGTTCTTTAGGCTTTCAGAAGTTCCGTTGGCTATTATTTTTCCCTTGTCAATTATGTATATGACATCGCTTAATCTGTCGGCTTCATCAATGTAATGGGTTGTAAGGAATATTGTAACTCCTTCTTGGTTCACTTTCTTTATGTAATTCCAAATCTTCATTCTCGTTTGAACGTCGAGGCCTATTGTTGGCTCATCGAGGAAAAGAACCTTTGGTCGAGTCAAAAGTCCTCTTGCAATCTCTAGTCGGCGTTTCATTCCTCCACTCAGATTCTTCACTAACTCGTTTCTTTTTTCATCTAGTTCAACTACCTTGAGTAGCTCATCAATCCTTGGTCTTCTAACTTCTTTTGGTAGTGAATATATTCTACCGTGAAATTCCATTGATTCCCAGGCAGTCAAATTCATATCC
Source organism: Candidatus Bathyarchaeota archaeon (assembly GCA_030671315.1). Lineage (GTDB taxonomy): Archaea > Thermoproteota > Bathyarchaeia > 40CM-2-53-6 > RBG-13-38-9 > RBG-13-38-9. The sequence goes on along the minus strand of DAOUZW010000187.1, from coordinate 557 downwards.
AAGGTTTCATTTTGGAAGACAATCCCTATGGATTTGCGAACGTCATCTTGATGCTTCTCCAAATCAAAGCCTGAAATGGCCACTTTACCTTTCTGAATTGGCAAAAGTGTTATCAATATGTTAATAGTAGTGGTTTTCCCTGCACCATTAGGTCCTAAAAAGGAAAATATTTGCCCCTTTTCGACACTAAAACTAATATTGTCAACGGCTTTAACTTGACCATAGTTGTGACTAAGCCCTTTAACAGAAATTATTAATTCTTCCATCTTTACGCATCCTCATTTTAGTTTTTTCAGTTCATCTCTCGCATTTGAGATGATTTTATTTATTTTATCGGGTTCTATACCTTTTGAAAGACGCATTGACAAATATATATTGGCTTCTCTTTTGTTAGTTAAATGAAGCGCTACCAGTTTTGCATAATATCTTAGTGAAAAACTAACATTCAATTACTGTTTAGCTAAGTCATGTTTACTAGATCATGAGGCGAGTTATGACCAGAAGGTAGCCTCTTCGTGAAGATGGCCGCTCCCCCCACAATTTTGTGAGTGTCTGCA
>DAOUZW010000045.1 GCA_030671315.1 Candidatus Bathyarchaeota archaeon | reverse complement strand
CTTCTAAAACGACGATAGCTCCACTATTTCCCTTTATCATTAAATCTACTATGGTGGAGATTGGGTCAAGGGGAGACGCTGACGGTGTGGATCTCATGTTTGTCTCGACAGGTATAGTGAGAAACTCGTCTAGGCTTAATTTACTCAACTCAAAAAAGTGATTAGCCAGCACGCTTATTTAAACGCCCACTCAATGATGCTATCTGAAGTAAACATAATTTATCTGGACAGAGTACGTTGAAGGTAACTTCGACTCCAATTATAGAAAAGGACTTGACTAATGCATTCAAATGTGGAAAAGAAATAAAATTTTAAGATACGCTGATTAAATTGGAAGGACCTTCAGATCTGCAACACGGATTCGATGAACTATGTACGAGACTACGGCGATCAGTGAAGCTTGATCATCTCTTCGCTCTAACGGATCACAACGCACTCCTCGAGCACGCAAAATTCTCAGTTCCAGCCAGGATAGAAGGGTACACAGTGGATGATAACGCCAGAGCACTCGTGTTTGCTGCAAAGTCTGATCGTCTAAAGCCCAATTCAAACATTATTGAGTTACAGCGTAAACTGATCAGTTTCCTGCTTCTGATGCAAGAGGAGGACGGCCGGTTCCACAACTTAATGGATTACTCGCAGAGAATCATTGACAAACCCGGTGCCGATGATCACTTGGGTCGCACGATCTGGGCGGCTGGTGCAGTGATAAACTCAACAATCCCAACTGGAATGAAAGAATCTGCGCGTCTAATCTTTGATCGTGCATTACCTTGGGCTAGAATGTCAACATCACCACGAACAAAAGCATATGTCTGCTTAGGCCTCCATGAGCGACTCCAAGTCGAACCTGAGGAAAGAAATTTGACGGCTAATCTCAAATTAATGGCAGACAACTTAGTTGCGTTGTATAACAAAAACCAGGCTTCGAATTGGGAATGGTTCGAAAACATTCTAACATATGATAACGCGCGGCTGTGTCAAGCATTACTTGTTGCATATCAATCTCTAGGCGAACAGAAATATCTTACTGTGGCTGAGGCAACTCTTCAATTCCTGAAAAAAACTGAGACCATCGGTGAAATTCATACACCAATAGGAAATCATGGATGGTATGTTAAGGGAAAAACCAAAGCTCTATATGATCAACAACCTATCGAACCTGGCGCGTTGATCGAGGCCACCACCATTGCATACAAACTGAACCAATCTAAACTATATGAAGAAACGTTGCGACAGGCATTAGGATGGTTCTTTGGTCTCAATACTAAATCCGTTAAGCTCTATGATGATTCAACGGGTGCTTGTTATGATGGTATAAACCCGAAAGGCTTAAACAAAAACCAAGGTGCGGAATCTACCCTTGCTTTCCTTCTAGCCGCAGAAGCGTTTGTTAATAGTTTCTCACAATAACAACTTTTACGCTGCTGATGGTTACGCCAATTTTTTCAGTTTATCGATGAACTCGTCGAAGTATGCGCTGGCAACGCAACAGACCTTATCAGCCCCACCGTAGTAGACCATAAGTTTTTTGTCAAGAATAACGGCGCCATCCGGGAAAACTACATTTGGGATGATACCGCGCTTCTCGAATTCGGTCTCCGGCTCAAGGATTGGATCCTTAGTACGCGCTAAGACCTTGGATGGGTTATCCAAATCAAGAAGGACTACCCCCCCTCGATAGATATTCTCGATACTTACACCATGGTAAATTACGAGCCATCCGACATCTGTTTTGATGGGTGGTGGTCCAATCCCAATTTTCCTCGCCTCCCAAGGAAACTTAGATCTCATAATCTCATAGTCATCGAAATGCGTTACATATTCATTCCAAAACTTCTGGGAATCAGTCATCGCCTCAAAACTCTTAAAATAAGCAATCTGCACTTTACACTCAAGCCGATGCAGTATTGCCACACTTCCATTGATTCTCTCTGGGAAAATGACGCAATCCTTGTCATTGAGGTCGGGTCCAACCAATCCGTACTTTTTAAAATTCAGGAAATCTTTAGTTGAAGCCAACGCTATTCGTGGACCTCGCCGCGAATAGGCTGTATATGTTACGTAGAAGGTCCCGTCAAAGTTCGTTATTCGAGGATCTTCACAACCAAACTCTTCCCACTCAGCCGAGGGCGAAAGAACTGGATCCGAAGAACGAAAATCTATTTTGACGCCGTTCTGTGTTCGAGCATATCCTAAACGCGATATCATGTTGGCGTCTACTGCACGATATAGTAGATGAATAGCGTCTCCATCGATTGATGCACCTGGGTTGAATGTCCCCTTAACTTCCCAATCTTGCTCCTGTCTAGAAGCAATGATGGGATTTTTCTCAAATTTAGTAAGTTTCAGCAATCGCTTTCAACGATCCGTAAAAAAACTGATACATAAGGATGTCTAGTTAACTATTTCTGGCGGATGCTATGATTAAAGGTTAAAGAGCAAGGTAATCTACTTCATCGTGATGTTATTGAAGAACTTTCTCGTATTACGAAGAGGACTATTGCAGGATGGACGGAAGAGATCGAATGGTCAACGGCAATCTATGCCTGAAATGACCCGTCTATGGTATTTGATTTGGATTTCGAAAAGATATAACCTCGATGTACACAAATTTTTCAAATCCTTTCTTGATGCATGGGAACATGAGAAATCATCCTGTAAGAGCATATCAATCCAATGCCGTCAAAAGACTGAGAAGGATGGCGCATTTCTCATAACACAAGACCAAAAGGTAATCACACAACTACGTATCACAAAGACGACCTTAGAACATCTAACATATGTCGACCTTGAAAAAATTCCATGGAACGAAACGGGGATAGTAAGGAAAATGGAAAATTTGAAATTCACTGATATGAAAATTAAAGATGTAAATTCGAAAGTCAAATGGGCCAATCTAAAAGCCAAGGTCGTCAAGAAGCCAATAGCGAGTATAGTTTATTCAAAATTTGAGCATAATCCTCTCGGTTTATCAACCTCAACAATCTCTGATGAAACTGGATCCATTAAGATGCCACTCTGGAACAATCAAATAAACATGGTCTCAATTGGCGACACAATCCAAATTGATAGAGGACGAGTAAAAACCTTCAGAGGCGAACTGCAAGTAAGCGTAGGTAAAACCGGAAAACTGAAGGTAATCAAGCACAAAATAAAATGATCCATAGACGTTAGAACGAGCCATAAACAAAGATTTTAGCGTGCACTAAATTAACGTGTATTAATAATTCAAACACCTACGTTTATATGTGACATGTCCCCAACTAACTGTTAGTATACACTGGTTCTACTTCTTAGTATTATCATCTGTATAACTAGTTTCGAAGGAGTGAAAGTAATGAGTTTTGGTTCTAGACCTATGCATAAGATAACATGTGCCGATTGCGGTAACGAAGGAGAAGTACCATTTGTGCCGCAAGAAGGAAGACCAGTCTATTGTAGAGAATGTTTTCCCAAGCATAGGACTAACAGATTCTAATAGGTAATTCATACCACATAATTACTAACGTATCATAATACGATTAGTTTTCCCCCTTTTTTCCTTTAAAAAGAATTCTAACAAATTTCCATGTGCATATGGAATTTAGCGCACACTATTAGATTTTAAACATAGAATTTTTGATGGTTATTATTTATGTAGTGTACGCTATATTACTGAATTACTCAATGAGCTTTTGTACGACAAGGTCGCCTACCTGGCTGGTGGAATAACCCATTCGGCCGGCTTGCAGACTTTGCAGCTTGTTGGCAGTTACGAACATTACCGCCTGCTCTACGGCGTCAGCTGCCTTTTCTTCACCAAGTGTACTGAGCATCATTTGCATAGCGCAGATAGCAGCCAGTGGATTTATAACACCTTTACCGGTGTACTTTGGTGCGCTTCCACCGATAGGCTCAAACATACTGACACCCTCAGGATTGATATTACCACCTGCTGCGATGCCCATACCACCCTGGACCATCGCACCTAAGTCGGTGATGATGTCGCCGAACATATTGCCCGTAACGATGACATCAAACCAATCTGGGTTCTTGACCATCCACATGCAGGTTGCATCAACGTGATAGTATTCTCTGGCAACATCCGGGTACTCTGTATCTCCCATTTCGTGAAAGGCACGTTCCCACAGATTGTAGATATAGGTTAGCACGTTGGTTTTGCCGCACAGGGCAAGTGTATTCTTATCGCCTTTGCCACGTGCTTTTTTCCCGTATTTGCGAGCGTATTCAAACGCATATCTCAAACAACGGTCAACCTGGAAACGATTGTAAATAGCTGACTGGACGGCTACCTCATTGGGTGTCCCCTTCATTGAAAATCCACCGGCGCCAGAGTAAAGGTCACCAGTATTTTCACGAATAACTACAAAGTCGATATCATCGGGACCTTTGTCCTTCAAAGGTGTGTCTACTCCCGGATAAAGTTTGACCGGTCGCAGGTTTATGTATTGGTCCAGCTCGAAGCGAGCTTTTAAGAGAATTCCCTTTTCAAGAATACCAGGTGCTACATCGGGATGGCCGATTGCACCCAGTAGAATCGAATCGACTTTACGAAGCTCTTCGACGGCGCTATCTGGGAGAGTCTCGCCTGTTTTTTTGTACCTTTCACAACCGAAATCGAATTCGGCTAAATCAACTTTGAAATTGAATTTATCTGCGGCAATTTTTAATATTTTTACTGCTTCATCAGTCACTTCTGGCCCGGTACCATCACCAGGTATAACAGCAATTTTATACATTTCCTCTTCCTTCCATCCAGCATGTATTATGTTTTGTATTGCACTTGCACAAGAACAAGATTCAAAATAAGGTTTTGGATTTCTTAAAACGCCCTCTCGACAAGATTGCATGATCTAACCAAAGATAAGCAATAAAACAGAAATCAATTGGAAATCTCTAAATACAATTTAGATGTATGATTGGCGTGTGAAAGATATGCCTGAAGCTTTCAGCAGAAAAACATTACTTGATTTATCAGCTGCATTCTTCCTTCTTGGATCGATATTAGTTCTGGTAATCTCCATTCTAAGCGTACCGATTGAGACCGTCTATCCAACATTCAGACTTCGAATACCATTGACGTATTCTTATTTAGTAGCCGTAATAATTGGGATTGTTGGAGCGATATTAGGACTCGATTGTTTTTCAATGACCACAAAAAGAAATCTTAGTAATGCAGGAGTAAGAGGTATTGTAATTGGGGCCGTTCTTCTAAGCATATCTTGGGCCGCAGGTTTAAGCTTCCAAATAGTTGGCGCAGGAGCAGTTCTAATTCTAATCGCCGGGATAATATGTTACATATATCGTGAAGAATAACTCGAAAAAAACTAATCTCATCTGTTTCTTAATGATATTTGATAGTATTCTTATACAGTCAAGTCTAATTAGAAGCAATCTCTCCCCATAGATACGGTGTCTAATCTTTGGACACGGGTTCATACTTCATACCGATGCTCTTTTGGTTAGGAGGATTAGTAGTCGCAAGTTTTTTCCTTTCAAATGGAGCCGAATCTTTATCTCATTTTTTGGGCGGAATATTTGTTGGCAGAACTTTACTAAGCATAGCCACAACTTTGCCAGAGATAATAATAGTTTTCTATGCTTCCAAAATGGCACTGTATGACTTCTCTTTAGGCTCGGCTCTTGGTAGTAATATTTTGATGATGAGTTTAGGTTTATCCGTTATGGTTTTGATAGCAACAACCAAATTATCGAAAAAACCTGTTAGTGAGATCAATGTCGAAGGCTTCAGGGCAGATATGATTTTCTTAGTTTTGACAGCTATTTTTGCCGTGGTCATGTTTATTGATGGCTATGACATAATAGATGGTTTCATTTTCTTAGCGTTATTTATTGTCTACATAGCATTTGCTTTTTACGAGACAAAAAAAAGAAGACATAACGAAATTGGAAGAACCCCCATTACACTTGTTTCTGGAGGTAAGGCCATTCTCTTTTTCATAGTCGGAACTGCAGGGATATTCTTGTGCGCTGAACCTTTCATACATTCAATTGAGAAATTTGCTGGAGGTATTGGCGTATCAGTCGCTGTAATAGCCGTGATTCTAAGTCCTTTAGCAGGTGAGATGCCGGAGAAAATTTCCGTGATGTTGCTTGCTCGTAGAGGTAAAAGAGGTGTCTCAATTTCAATAGCGAATGTGCTAGGCTCTAAAATATTAAACAATACATTGCTATTATCTGTAATGATATTTGGAGCAACTCTATTCCATGGAGGCAACACAGTGATAAATCCAAATGGACTTCTTAGATTCCAAGTTTATTGGACGGGCATCATCACAATTCTAGCTGTTTCATTAATGTTTGATAGAAAGCTAACACTTTCTGATGGAGTTTCTCTGTCAATTCTTTATGTGGCTAGTATCGGATTACAATTCGTTTTACTCGGATTTATTTAGCACTAATTATTGAGCTAATAACGCGTGTTATCATAAGGAGAATTTGGAATTGAGAATTCCATGCATCAAATCGTAGTCATATGTTGTTCATTATAGTCTATTTGCTATCGCATGAGACATTTCTAAGGTGCTACTATTACCGCCCATATCATATGTTCTGACATGGCCTTCCATAATGACACTCTCCACAGCTTGTTCGACTCTCTGTGAAAGATCAGGTTCGCCGACATAATCAAGAAGCATTTTTACAGAAAGGATCATTGCAATCGGGTTTACTTTATATTGTCCAGCATACTTTGGGGCAGAACCATGGGTTGGCTCAAATAATGCATAGTCATTACCTATATTTCCACTTGGTGCGAATCCGAGTCCACCAACTAGTTGTGCACATAGATCAGATATTATATCGCCAAAGAGATTCTCTGCGACAAGCACTGAATAATCGAGGGGATTCTTTAGTAGCCACATACATATTGCGTCGATATTGTTTTCGAGTAGTTTGATTTCTGGATAGCGTGTAGCAATTGTTCTTGCTTCTCTGAGAATAAGACCGCCAGTTTCTCTTAGAACATTTGGTTTTTCAACAATGGTGACAGTTTTGTAATTTTTATGTTTAGCATATTCAAAGGCTTGAGTCAGAATAGTATTGCATGCCTTCTTCGTCATGATTCTCATTGAAACCGCCATCTCGTCTTCAGGTGTGATTTCGAATCTCTTCATTCTTGGATGATTTTGCAACAACCATTCTTTGAGATTGTGTGGTATAGGAAAAAATTCGACACCACTGTAGAGGCCCTCAGTATTTTCTCTAAAGACTACTATATCTATTCCTTCTTTGTAGTTGAGAGGATTTCCTTTGTAACTTTTACAGGGTCTTATGTTTGTATGGAGTTTGAATTCTTGGCGTAGTCTGATTATTGGACTATAATAACTGGCTCCTTTATTTTTTAATTGCGGCTCTAGTTCTAGTTTTGCTTCTTCTATCGGTTTGGAGGTTATAGCCCCAAGCAAACACGCATCAGTTTCTTTTAGAAGCTCGATAGTTCTGGCCGGTAGGGGGTCTCCTTCATTTTTCCAGAGTTCCCAACCAATATCTCCTTCTCGATAATCGGCGTCCAGTCCTACAGCATCAAGTACTATTTTCGCCGCTTCCATGACATCTTTACCTATTCCATCACCCGGTAAAAGCGCGACTCGATATTTCGCCAAGATAGATCACAAAATAAGTTGAGTACAGGTCA
>DAOUZW010000145.1 GCA_030671315.1 Candidatus Bathyarchaeota archaeon | reverse complement strand
AAGACTATTGGATTTAAAAAATGCTATCAGATGGACTTTTAGACGAATATATGAAAAGAATATTGAACGATAGTCCTGATTTTGATTCAATAAAAAAATAATCAGACATTCAATATATAGAATTCTAACTCAGCATTATAGTCACTAAAGCGAGAGCAAACGTAAGACTCCCAAAACAAATTAGAAATTTTGTAAAATCCAGTCTTCTGGCCAGTTCCAACATCATTCTAAGGGAAATTAAAGACAAAATGAAAGAAGTTACTAATGCTATCAAAATGTTTATTGTGCCGAATTCTTCCAAGCTAGCTCGAAAACCCAATCCCACAACAAATTCTGCAATAGCCATTCCATAAATTATCGGTACAGATATAATGAAGGTCAATCGAAGCGCTGTTTCTTTTTCAACATTTCTCATTAGAAAGGTTGAAGCAACTAGTCCAGACCTACTAAGACCAGGCAAAGCAGACAGCCCTTGCATAAATCCAGCAAGAACCATATCCACTGTCCCAATCTGTTCCAAAGATTTGAGCCCTTTAAGACTCTTTGAATATTTGAGAAAAAGACCTGTCAGAATTAAGAATAACCCTATGAAACAAGTAAGAAGAAGGCCACTTAATTCCAAAATAAAATATCTAGTCAACAAATACAGAGGTAATCCAATAGCTGCACCAAGGACAATCGTCACCAAAAGACTTCTGAATAAAACTGAAGAATCATCTGAAGAGTACTCACGGTTTATTATGTATTTTATAACTTTTAAAAAATCAGACCTAAACATTATTAGAGCTGCCGTTGCTGTCGAGAAATGCAGAAACATTGCTAAAGAATATGCCGTTTCACCACTAACAGAAGCCGCATTTACTAGATAAAGAATTATCATGCTTTTGCTACTTACAGGAAGCCATTCTAGTAGCCCTTGTAAAAAGCCGATAATGATCGCATCACTCATTGACAATCGATATCACCATGCATATACCTTAGCAAACATGGAAGTTCAGCTATAGATCCTATAAGATAATCTACATTAACTTTAGCTAATTGTTGGGGGCTTCCAAGTCCACTGGTTACACCCACAGTAATAGCTCCAATATGTTTACCCGACTCCATATCTGCAACACTATCACCAACAACAATAATCTCTTTAGGACTTGGCCCCATCGTTGAAATTGCTGATTTTATATGGTTTGGATGTGGTTTTACCTCCATCGATTCTCCTCTTGAGATCATCACATTGAAAAAGTCTTTAATTCCTGTTTTATTGACGATAATGTTCATGGCATTTTCACCATTTGCAGTGAAAAGTATCAAGGTCCACCTCATATCCTTGATTTGAGCAAGAGTTTCTTTGACGGAAGGTAGTAATTTGACTCTCTTCGCCGAATCCATTTCATATCTTTCTAAAATTGATACTAGCTTATCGTGGATTTCTTTGTAAATGCTCTCAGATAGATCATTTTCAACTAGAAATTTCTTGATTTCACGATCCATAAAGAAAATACTGTCATTTAATGTGAATTCCATATTTTGTAGAAAAGAATGTTTCTTGATTAGAAGCAATGCGTCTTTTCTCGCGCTCAAATAGTCTATTTGAAATTTAATTAGTGTGCCATCAAGGTCGATAATAATTATGTTTGGACAAAATGAAATGCTATCTTTGGATGTCATAGCATATCATCTCTCCAATTTGCATATAGTAAATTAATTCGACACAGTGATACGTTTTAATTTTGTTTCGGCAATTAATCCTTCAATTGTGTTTATCGAAGAAAGATTTTGAGCTAATTTGGAAAAGTCTTCTGCTTTTTTCTTGAATTGCTTATTCTTACTAATTTCAGTAATTGCATTCAATAAGGTTCTCGTTGTAAGTTTTTTCTGTTCAAGCATGACTGCCACACCAAGTTGAACTGCTCTTTTTGCGTTAAGGTTTTGTTCAGTGTGGTCTGGTGTTGGAATTAGAATTAGAGGTTTGCCGAAAGTGAGAGCTTTTGTAATTGAGCCGTGACCTGATCTGCACATTATAATATCAGTTATTTTTAACAGCTCATATTGAGTCTTTTCATTCAACCATTCATATTTAATTAGATTGTTGATTATTGTTGGATTTCTGTTTCCGCTTGGATCTCCACATGAGAGAACAAATTGTAAATCTTCAGGCATATCTGGAAGTACTTCCAAGAGCTGGTTAGTCAGATATTGACGTTCCACCTTGGGACCACTTATAGCAGCATAAATCTTTAGTTTACTTTTTGACAGATTCAGTTTTTCCAATATATTCTGAGTTACTTGAAGATCGTTTGGGACCAAATCAACAATCGGTCCAACATATTTAACTTTGGACAAATATCTTCTCGGAATTGCGAGATTTTCTATGCAAATAGTGTTAGGATTTGGAAAATCTGGAATGAGTATTAGATTGCTCTGACCCCAAATGCCACCTATTAAGGTTCTAATGAAAACCCAAAATATGTTCGCTATGAAGAAAAATAATCGGTCTAGCAGACTCATATTTTTTTTACTGGGTGTTCTAATAATCTCTACTTTAAACTGATTCAACATCAATATTATTGGAATTCTCAATAACCTTGCTGCTATGACAGAAGAAGCCCGAGAATCTGAGAACACAAGGTCTGGCTTGAACTGTTTCATATTTGTGATTTCAGAAACGATTTGTTTTAGAACATATCTATGAAATCCTAGGGTTAATCCACTTCTAGCTGATGTTTGTCTAAAATCTACTGTTCCATCATTTGCCACTTTGAATAAGATAGGATGACTGGCCACGGTATTAAATCCCATAGCTCTTGAATATTTTAAACCATCTAGATATGTAGAGAAAACTATTTCATCGCCATTCTCTAAAAGTTTCTTAGCAATGGATTTAGTTCTAGTAACGTGGCCCAGACCTATGCCACATGGCGCCAAGTAGATCCTCATTGCGGTTCTTTCTCTTGCAAAACCTTTTCGACAATACCTTTTGGAGAAAGTTCTCGGAATATTGTTGCTTTAAATGTGAAAACTTTTGAATCCTTCAAAAGCCATGAATCAGGCGGTAGACCGGCTTTTAAGCAACAGTTTGCCAAGAATTCCTCTTTATCCCATTCCCATTCTACTGCTACTTGAGGTAAAAGGAGGCCACGCTGTAGACCTCTTTCAATGATCAGACCATCAGAACCTATGGATATATGTCGAGGAATATCTTCTGTTTCAGTTTTGATCTCCTGAGGAACGGTCAAAACACTAATTTCAACTGTTATGTCTTTTTCTAGTTCTTTCAAGGTCACTTGAGGGAATCTCGGGTCTCCCGTAGCAGCTTCTATGGCCGATGTTATTGTTGCTTTAGCAAGTACCTCAACGGGTTCTGGAAATCCGATACAACCTCTAAGTTCTCCTGAACTATAATTTTTAAGAGTTACGAATACTCCCAGCTTCTCATTCAGACTTGTTGGAGTATCTTCTGGTTGTTTGATCATTTTATTTTCCGACAAATAATTTGAAATTGCTTTCCTCGCAAGGTTTACTAGAAATTCTCCTTCAGTTATGTTGAGTTCGTTTTCATTGTCGGAATTATTATTTTTCGACATTTAATTTTTCTTTCCTAGCTTTATTTAGTGTTTGACTTATCTTTTTCCAATGATTTCCACGCCAATAGACCTTTGAGCATGACAAGCTACTGCATATCCAAAATTCATTATATCTT
>DAOUZW010000147.1 GCA_030671315.1 Candidatus Bathyarchaeota archaeon | reverse complement strand
TGGTGGAGCGCTTTGTTGTGGTGGAGCGCTTTGTTGTGGTGGAGCGCTTTGTTGTGGTGGAGCGCTTTGTTGTGGTTGGGTATTTTGTCTGGGTGTATTTTGTTTAGATTCTTTATTATTTGATTTTATTTTTTCTAAAGTCTGAGCATTATTATCAGACTTTGTGTTTTCCAAATCTGCATTGGCAGATGCACGCATATTATCCGTATTGGATTTATTTCCTCTGTCTGCAACAATTTGTAAATTACTTGAAGCTTCTTTATGATCCTCTTCAGAGATTTGACCTGATACTTGTATATTCATCATAACAGCCATTATCAATATTATACATAATCCCAGTGGCAGTGCATTCAATACTATTCTCAATTTCAAATTCACCTTGTTCCGAGCATCTTTGCTATACTCTAACAACGCCATTTTATTGGTTAAAGGAAATCGCCGGAACAGAATGGAACATCTGTTTCACAGATGATTTAGCGATATTGTGACTAGATTTTGATCAAGTTCTGGAAATAAGTTGAATTAAAGTGATCTTTAAATTTCACCGGCATAGAAAACAGAAATATTGCTGTGTAGGAACCATCTTGACTATACCATAAATAATGTGTAATTTATCACGTACACTAAATAATATTATAGAAGCTTGGTTGGACTGATGAATCGAGAAATAGTCCTTTGGACTTTATTCATTTTGATATTTTCTATTAATTCTTCTTTGGTTCCAGTTCAAGCCCAACAAGACTATATTCCAAAAGAACTGGTTTTGACCGTTTATGCTGATGGAGTTGTTATGGTTGAATATGATGTTGAATTGGACGTGACATATCCGAGAGTTGAAATAGTGCTTTTCGGAGAAATATATGAAGACCTAATAATTGAAGATTCGAATGGGATCCCGCTAGACTATTCCTTGATTGAGAATGGAGTAAATATCTATAGCTTGGGAGCGAACTCCGCCAGAATAATCTATTTTACTTCTGACCTTACCAACAAATCTGCTAGGATTTGGGACTTAAGTATCACCAGCCCAGTTGATTCTAACATCGTCTTGCCTGAGAAAGCAACTATCATCAGCTTGAATCAAGTTCCTTTGACTATTACTATTCTCGATGGCAAGACCCTGTTGATTATGCCTGAAGGATTGTTGGAAATATCCTATCTCGTTGGAGTTGCAGGGACAAGAGAGAACGCGCTTTTTCTCATAACAGAGGCTGAGACAAAAGTTCAGGAACTAAAAGGGCGAAAGATTATAGTTGCTAAAGCTGAGTCTGATCTTGAGGAAGCCAAGAATGCTTTTAGTATTGGAAAATATGCTGACGCCGAACTATACGCTGAAAAAGCTAAACAGGTTGCATTGGAGACTGAAGCAGCGGCTATCCAAACTAATAACACTATCATTGAGGGGCAGAACCTAATAGAAATTGCGAAGAGCGAAGGAAGAACAAAGGGATTAGATCAAGCTGAGATTTTAGTGCAACAGGCGAATGATAAATATGCTGAAGGTGATTATGAAAAAAGTCTCGAGCTTTCTACAAAAGCAAAATTTGAAGCTGAGAATGCAACTACTCCTTCGATTCTTGAAAGTAATTACTTATGGTTCATAATCATAATTGCGATAATTGCTATTACTGCGTTATTGTTAAGGAGCTTCAAGAAACGGAAACTCCCTGAACCTCCTGAAAAAAAGAAGATTGTAAATCTAAAGAAGATATTCAAGGAAAATCCGACTCTGAGATATAATGATAGAGAGATTCTCGAGTTCATAGCTGAAAAAGGTGGAGAAGCTCTTGAGACCGAGATTCGAGAAAAATTCAAACTTCCAAGAACGACTGCTTGGAGAATGACGAAACGTCTACAGAAGGAACAGATCATAGATGTTCAAAAGATTGGTGAACAGAACCTCCTCAAGATCAAGGAAGAATATTTACAAGGCAAGAGTGAAGGTGATTGAAACCAATGTTTCAAGTTGTTCCAGAATGTTCCTTAAACAAAAGATCCGTCATATTCAATTTACGCAAACAAAGGGCAGTGATTGGTTTGAACTCGTATAAACTGGCATTATTCATGCTAGTTGTTCTAGTGGTATCAGCAGTAACCATGCCACTACTCATGGATACCGTGAAAGCCACGGCAGACGAGACAGATCAGAATACAGTGTTAATTGATTCATTAACTGTAATAGGATTTCAAGAAACGAACGAAGATGTGCGCACGAACAAACTCCTAGAGATTATTGAAACGAGCAGATACCAAGTAGTAAAAACTTTCAGTAGGATTGAAAGTGAAGGCGAATCAATACCAGATGCCTCAAGAAACAAGTATCTAGAAGGTCGATCGAAAGAGGAATATGCTGTAAAACTTAGAGATGAAGGCCTCCATGAGCAAGCAAGCTGGAACGCAATTGAAGCCATGCGCAGATACAAAGAGGCAATAACAATAGCAGAACAAGCAGCTGCTACTCCTCAGATGCATGAGACAGAAATAATCGCTGAGAAGACTATCGGTTTAAGTGAGACCGTAGTTCGAGAAAAAGGTAATATCAATAGACTTGAAGTTCTAACAGTCGAGGCTGAGAAAAAAGGATTCAACGTAGCCACTATGAGGAGTGACATAAGGCAAGCTGAAGTAATTCTGAATAATGGTGAGCTGCTGCTTCAGACCGGTAATGTGGATAGAGCCTCTCGTGAATTAGATACGGCCCAAAATATTATTGACAAATCTATGAGAGACCTAAATCAGATAACTAAGATCATTAAAGCCCAAAGAGCTGAAGTCTATTTCCAGCAAACTGAGAAAATGTTGCACAGCTACGAACAGAAAATAGAGGATTCGCATGAGGCTTTAACCCTACAGGAAGAGACTGCTGCCAAAGAAACTATACAAGATTCCAAAATTCAAATGGAAGAGATCAAGAAGGATCTTGAAGCTGGAAATGTTAATGAAGCCATAGAAGGATTTGAGAATGTTGAAGTACTTGTTCAAATTCCTCAAGAGGTAGATCCCACGCAATTTTATCTACAAAATGAAACCATTGAGACGAACGTTTTAACTGAGGAAACTTCTGTTAATGGAAGTACAGTTAATGGGGAGCAGGTTCCTCCAAATAATTCTACAGATGAACCGCCAGCTGATGATGGCGTAATTGATGGGGAACAGGATGCTCCGGATAGTTCTTCTAATGATACTTCTGTTGATGAAGGTGTAATTGATGGGGAGCAGGTTCCTCCAAATAATTCTACAGATGAACCGCCAGCTGATGATGGTATACTTGATGAGGAACAGATTATATTGAATGGTTATGTCGGTGAAACGTCAACTGATGGTAACGTAGTTGATGAAAAGCCAATTGAGACAATCGCTCCTAAACTTGAACCAGACCTTTCAAGAGACGAAAATTCAAATTCGATCGATGAGAAATCCGTTGAAAATAGTTTTGTTGATAAGGAATCCATTAAGACAGACATTGAAACTGAGAAAATGTCAGTGGATAAAAAAACATTCAACAAAGAACCTATTGAGAAGAAAATTAAACAAGATGATCATGAACAAAACATGCCTAAACCTGACAAATCTAAACAAATCAGACCTAACCAAAATGATCCTAAACTAGACACGCCAATAATCGAGAAATCAATCGATAGGAAAACTATT
>DAOUZW010000156.1 GCA_030671315.1 Candidatus Bathyarchaeota archaeon | reverse complement strand
GATAATGTTGCTTGAATAATAGGCCAACCAATTACCGTTTCTAAAATTATATAGGGAATAACTGTTCCTAGAAAATAGAATAATAAATTACTAATTTTTTTGGATTCACCTGAAAAGATTGTAAATATCAAAACCATTACTAGAATTGATGCGGACACATAAGACATGAAAATGCAGAATGAAAGTACCAACCCTCCAATTAGACTCATAACTGTATTTTGAGTTCTAAATGAATGTAGGAATAATAAGATAGATGAGCATACAAAGAATCCTAGGATCAAATCCATGTATGGAAAATTCAATATTAAGGAAGGGACCCAAGAATATAAAATACATGAGAGTATTGCAACTCTCCAACCGTAGATTAAATTTGATATCCAGAATATTGGGAATATTGTTAAAGCCGAAAGTATTGAAACCAGATACATAACCGAGTAGGAATGTTCTCCAAATATCTGAAACGCAATATGGATCATCAATGGATAGCCAGGTAAATGTGTTGCCATATGGCCACCCCAATAAAGTAATGGAATTTGCATCTCCCGCAGCCATTCGGATATGTATCCTATCGGTTCTGATATTCGGAGGGCCAATGAGTAATAGGCGAAACTTTGTTGATCTTCAATCAAACTAATTATTTGATCATTTTTCATCCATATTATCGAAATTTGAAATAGGAGAAATATCATAGCGAAGGACAAGGGTGCAAGAATACTCATTTCAATACGAAAAATTTTCCATGTAGAAAACTCGAATCTTTGGTTCTCCTTTTCAAAAAAGAACTTCAGAAGGATACATTGAATCACCAAAATGATAATCATAATAAGAATCCAAAAAGATTTTTCAAATAAAATTAGGGATCCATGAGTCAATAATAAAATTAGACTTCCTAAAAATAAAATAACTACAATCAGTCTCTGATACAGCCCATATTTCTCCTGTAAAATATTCTCTTTGAAAAAAGATTCAAAATAAATAATGATTATTCAAGTAGAATAAATTATCTAGGTTTGATTGCCCCATCTTAATAGAATCCATATTATCAGCTATTGTGAATGTTAACGAATAATTCTTCGGTATCTATATTCAATATTGCAGGATCCTTCTATAGAAACCATACACGGCCCAATTGGATGATTTGGATTACAGGTTTCTCCAAATAATGTGCATTCTTTAGGTTCAACTAATCCTCGAAGTACTCTATGGCACTCACAACCCTTAGGTTCCGTGAATTCATTATTTATAATTGATTTCAGTTCATCAGCCCATTGTTTTTCGGCGTCAAAAGATTCAAATTCTTTCTTAATCGCCATCTTGGATAAAGAAATTTTTGGGAACCCTCGCCACTTTGCGTCCTTCGGTTCGAAAACTTCCGATATTGCCTTAAGAGCTTTCAAATTACCTTCTTTTTTCACGACTCGCTTATACTCATTCTCTACAATTGATTCGGATACATGGATTTGTTTTGCTATCATATAGACAGCCATTAGTACATCCAAAGGTTCAAAACCCGCAATTACCTGTGGGATACTATACTTAGAGGATACTCCTTCGTATGCGTTCATTCCTATTATTGTGCTGACATGACCGGGCTCAATAATACCTTGTAGTTTAAGTTCACCCATTCCAAGGAGAGCATTAAGTGCTGGTGGAAGATATCTATGGAAGCTCAGTACAAAGAAATTTTTTGGAGGATCCTTGAGTAAAGTTATCGCCGTGCTTGGAGCTGTGGTTTCGAAACCTATCGCAACAAATACTATGTCATCATCAGTTTTCTTTGCAAGATTTACTGCGTCAGTGATGCTGTATACAATCCTTACTTTTGCACCTTGTGATCTCGCGTCATTTAGTGATTCTTTTAGACCTGGAACTCTAAGCATATCTCCAAAAGTAACTATCGTTTTACCTTTCTTAGCTAATTCCAACGCCATCTCAATTTCGGAAGTAGTGGTTACACAGACGGGGCAACCTGGACCCTGTCTGATTCGAACTCCATGTTTTTTGAGTAAATCATCTAGGCCATATTTCACTATAGTATCTTGATGTGTCCCACATACGTGCATCAACGTCAAGTTTAGATCCATGGAAGCTAATTTTTTGATAATTTTATCAGCAGTAGGTTTATCCCTGAATTTCATTAGTTGACTCATGTCTTAACCTTCAATGATTTAATGTAACAGTCTCTTCCAGAAATAATCTCCGCCGGATTTCCACATTTTGGACACACAAGAGTTGGGAAGATTATGTGATACTCTGGTTCTTCTTTCAATGGTATTGGTCCTTTGTATTTACATTTGTCACAATGGATCTTACCGTCTTCATGCTTTATGTTTAATTTTGAGGTTTTAAGAAGTGTATCTTTTATTAGTAGATCGTAACAGTAACATAATTGTTCCAGCCCTAGCATTGAATATTTTCCAACAACAAGATTGACTTCGATAACTGAAGTAGCATTTCTTTTCTTTGCTTCGTGGATTGCGATATCTATAATATTACTTACCATAGATAGTTCATGCATGTATGCAGCCAGCGTCAATTAACGTAATCGTCAGTTTAGATTTAGAGCTCCTATTACGTATATGATTCCTTTGTCATTTCTACAACTTGTTCCAATTACCTCAGCTTTGGGATTGATGCTCATCACATCAGCTTTGAGTTTTTCAAATTCTACGTTCATCGCTTCAGCAAGATCTAATTTGTTTATCACTACCACATTAGCTTCCATGAAAATGAAGGGATGCTTTAACACCATGTATGGTCCTTCTGTCACACTTATGACTACAAGTCTCTGTTCAGCTCCTAATCGGAACTCTCCTGGACATATCAGGTTTCCTACATTTTCAATTATGATAAGATCTAATTGGTCTAACTCCATATCTTCTAGAGCTTTTGAAATTAAATTAGCATCTAAGTGACATTCTTTTCCAGTATTGATTTGAATAACATCAACGCCATGTTTTGCTACTCTATCTGAATCAATTGTAGTCGTTAGATCTCCATTAAGAACGGCAATTTGATGCTTTTCTTTCAGCCTTTTAACCATAGCTTCAATTAAAGATGTTTTTCCAGAACCTATTGACCCCATAATGTCTATGGTTTTGATATTATTCGTTTTGAATAATTCACTATTCTTTTTTGCAAAATCCTCATTTTTCTTTAATATACTTTCTTCTAATTCAATATCAAAAACTTCGTCTTCCTCGTGTTCCACAATTTTCGTCATGATAAAATATCACTTTTTCATCGTTTTCTCAGAGAATCTGGTTTATTACCTTTCCAATATCTCATCCCAGAGTTTCAGCGTCTCTTTGGCAGCGTTTTCATCAAGAATCTCAATCGCAAATCCAGCATGCACAATTACGTATTGTCCGACTTTTACATCAACTA